>CAMBMC010000069.1 GCA_945868555.1 Chitinophaga pinensis
TAGAAATGCAGATCAAAGCCGCTAAAAAGAAACTCCGATTTTGCGAAATCCCGGTCAGTTACAGAAAGCGAATTGGGGTATCAAAAGTGTCCGGAACAGTCAAAGGAACGGTGCTCGCAGGAATAAAAATCATTTGGGCAGTGTTTAAATACCGATTTTAGCTAATTTTACTTGCCTATTAACAATACAATCCCAATTCACTGTAACATGAGGATACTTTTATTGGTTTGCACACTACTACTGACTGGAATAGTCAATGCCGCTCCAAAAGATACTGTACAGAAATGTAAGCTTGTCACCGGAAAATTAATCGACCAGCGCACAGATCGCATCGCTGACGAGGTGGAAGTGACACTGAAAAACAAGAAAACAGGAAAAGTTTACACCGCTGAATCAAATGAAAATGGTGTTTTCAAAATAAAAAATGTCCCCTTGGGATCGTATGCTTTCCATGTTGTAGATAAAGATTACACTGACCAAACATTCACCACTGAACTTACAGAGAAGCATTTAAAGGTATATACGTATGGCACACCAATTCCTGTGTCATTGAAAGTTTCTTGGTTGTTCAACTGGGGAGATCGCAAGGTGAAATTGGCCAACGGAAAATACATCATTAAAGAGCACTACTGGTCTCATATTTTGGCGAAAATCGTTATGGTGATCTACGGATTGTGCTTGGTGCTTGTGTTTTTTTACAGCTGTTTGCAGTTGTCATTGGCCATTGCCTATGTGCGCAACAAGAAGAAAAAGAACGACACTCCGAAACCAGTTTACGATCCAGCTACAACACCGAAAGTAACGATACAACTTCCAATGTATAACGAATTGTACGTGGCAGAGCGCATCATTGAGACCATTGCACAGTTTCAATATCCAGCGGACAAGCTTCAAATTCAAGTATTGGACGATTCAACAGATGAAACCAAAGATGTGATTGCAAAGAAAGTTGCCGAAGTTGCAGCACGTGGCGTAAACATTCAGCACATTCACCGCATTGACCGTACTGGTTACAAGGCAGGGGCTTTGGATGCCGCAATGGACCGTGTTGAAGGAGATTTCATTGCGATTTTCGATGCTGACTTTATTCCAGATCCCGATTTCTTAATCCGCACAATGCCTTCATTTGACACGGACAATATCGGTGTTGTTCAGACACGTTGGGGACATATCAACAAGACGTATTCGATACTCACAGAACTTCAAGCTTTCGGATTGAATGGTCACTTCGCCATTGAACAAGGAGGAAGAAGCTCAGCCGGACACTACATCAACTTCAACGGAACCGGAGGTATCTGGAGAAAGAAATGCATAGAAGACGCTGGTGGTTGGGAACATGATACCTTAACCGAAGACCTTGACTTGAGTTACCGTGCACAAATCAAAGGATGGAAATTCCGCTACTTAGAGGATGTAATTGCTCCTGCAGAGTTGCCGATTACCATGTCGGCTTTGAAAAGCCAGCAGCACCGTTGGATGAAAGGTGGAGCAGAATGCTTCGTAAAAATGTGGAAACGACTTTTGACAGCGAAGCATGTGAAATTTTCAGATCGTGTGCATGGTTTATCACACTTGTTCAACTCCTCCGTCTTCATGTTCATCCTCGTGGTTTCGTTATTGAGTTTGGTTATATTGCACATAAAGGATAGTTTCTCTGATTTGAATTTCATCCTTCAATACATGGCGTTCTTCATCATCAGTACCATTTTCTTGATGTACTATTACTGGAACTCCTACCGCGACAAAACAGAGCGCAAGTTCAGTTCATTTATCCGTTTCGTAGGTCGCTTCTTCCAATTCTTAGTGGTATCTATGGGCTTGTCATTGAGCAACACCGTAGCGGTGATTGAAGGGTATTTGGGAATCAAAAGTTCATTCGTGCGCACACCGAAATTTAATGTGTCAGTAAAGAGTGAATTCAAAGGAAATAAATACGATAAGAAAAGCTTGTCCATCATCAACATCTTGGAGGGTATCTTAATGGTGGTGTTTGGATACACTGCTGTAGTTCGCGCCGTTTACGGTGACTTTGGCATGTTACCTTTCCACTTGATGTTAGCCTGTGGATATGGTGTTATTTTCTTCTCTACGCTGAAAGAAAACCGTGTAAGCGCACAATAACAGTGCGCATGGTCAAAAGATTTGAAGTAAGGTGGAAATTTAAGTGTTCCGCCTTTCTTTTTGTCCTTACCCTACTCGGCTTAGGTTTCATTGACCGCCAGCACTATTGGGTGCTATTCTCGGTTTATCTTCTTTCTTTTACGGCATTTATCGGAGTAATCAAAAACTACAAAAGCACCAAGGAACTCTTCATCTTGTTGGGGATTATAGCACTTTGGGGATTGTTTTTCATTCCTGAATTGTCCAATGATTACAACCGTTTTTTGTGGGACGGAGAATGGGCGATACGCGGTGTGAATCCCTATGACCATTTGCCCGCTGAATTGCTTCGCCGTTCGGAGTATGCGCAGAGCAGCTATTTGCATGAATTGTATGCAAACATGGGAGAGCTTTCCCAAAACAATTACAGTTGCTATCCCCCACTCACGCAAGTATTCTTTGCGCTTGCTGCATTTTTCAGCGAATCCTCATTGGGTGGAATTATTGTCTTGCGTCTTTTGTTTATTGGGATACTTGCATTGGCTTTACATGTCGTTATTAAATTCTCTGAACAAAACCAAGTTCTAAGCACTTCCATTTGGCTTCTCTTTTCAAATCCTTTGTTCATTACTGAGGTTTACTTCAACCTACATTTCGAAGGAATAATGATAGCCTTTCTCCTGATGGCATTTGGCTTTTTATTGACTCAGCAACTTGCTTTAGGATCGCTTCTTTTTGCTGCGGCAGTTCAAGTCAAGTTAGTTCCACTGTTATTGCTGCCGTTCTTTTGGCGATTTTATGGTTGGAAAAAAGCATTGACCATCTATGCCATTCTTGGCCTTGCCGTCCTAATGTTATTTCTTCCCTGGATTCATCTTTCAAACTATGGCCATTTCTTGCAAAGCCTTGGGCTCTATTTTCAGGTCTTTGAATTCAATTCATTTATCCTTTACTACTACCTCGAATACGGCTATTGGAAATTGGGGTGGAACGCAACAATGTTTTACGGTCCCCGACTTGCGCGCATTGCGATTCAGTTTATCGTCGTGTTGGCCTTGTATGGAGAATTTAAAACATTAGAAGCGCTATTTAAACGAATGACGATTGCCTACTTTATGTATTTGCTTTTGAGCAGCACCATTCATCCGTGGTACATTCTTCCCTTGCTGATGCTTTCCATGTATACAAACTATCTCTTTCCATTGGTATGGTCATGCACAGTGTTCTTGTCCTATACCTTTTACACGCAAGGAAACAGCGCCTCGAGCAATGAGCTGATTTTATGGCTTGAGTATGTACCTGTTCTCGTGGTGTTTGTGTACGAAATGATAAGCGGTGGACTTCGAAACAAAGTAATCTTGGAGAATCAGTCGCGTGTGGGAACAGGATCGTGACCATGGCCTCCACCAGGGCGACATGAAGCAATTCGTTTGATTCCCAACCAAGTCCCTTTAAATGGTCCCCAAATGCGTAGTGCCTCCAACATGTATTGTGAACACGTTGGCGTGTAGCGGCATGCAGGGGGAAACAAGGGAGAAATCACCCATTGGTAGATCTTCACAAGGAAAATCAGCGGAAGAGAAAAAATACGTCCGAGAATGCGCATGGACAAATGTCGCAATGTTTCATCGGTTTTGACCAACGAAATTGTTAATTTTTGAGCTGAGGATTATTATCAGCGCAATCTGTCGTATATTGATGTACTGTTTACATGTACATGCGACTCTCCATTTTACTCTCCATTGCTGTCTTACCCTTATTTGCGTTTTGTCAACCAAGCGTTGACCGCGAACACGAAAAGGTTGAAGTATTGTCATCCGCTGGTCTTCATGCCATTATGGATGCAGATCCCATTTTTTATGACCGTTGGGATGAACTTCCTCAACCAGAGTTTTGGAAAAAAATCATGTTGCTTTCGCCAGATTCTTGCTTGATCAATGTGGCAGAAAACCGTCGAGTACTGCTTAAAATGTCCTTCCGCGAGTGGTCAGCACAAACTGAAATTCAAAAAGATGCGTTTAAAGACAGCCTTCGTCGCTTGTATACCCTACCGGCAGATGAAAAAATCAATGTGACCTTTGGTAAGAATGATTTTTACAAGTTCAATGCAGTGTATCCTAGTCTTTCAAAGGGGGTAGCAGCCTTCGAGAAGCATGGTGTTGATCCGTGGTATGCGCAAGCCATCTTGTTGATTGAAAGTCCTGGCCAACTGAAAAAATCAGTATCTGGCGCTTATGGCGCTTTTCAGTTGATGCCTGGTGTTGCGCGTGCACAAGGACTTACCGTTAGTGGAAGTATCGACGAACGTAAAGATTTCGATCGATCCGCGTATGGAGCCTCCCGATTGATTCACAGGGTGTGCATACCAGAAGCGAAGAAAATTTTGAATAGCCACAATTTAAGTTATCACGAATCTGATTTGTGGTTTCGTCTGTTCGTTCTTCATGTGTATCATGCAGGCGCGATGAATGTAGCTGCTGTGGTGAACGCGATTAACCCAAAAGAAAGCGGACAAGAATTGATTAAAGCCATGTGGCAAACTTCTGCAGCTGGATTCGGAAACAACTCACAGAATTACACGCAATTGGCCTTAGCGGCACAACTTATTTTGCATGAAATGATTTACCAGCAGTGCGAAGAAATTTTTCACTGCGAGTAAATTCAATCTGCAATAAACAGAATGGAAACAGAATTCACGCAATGGCGCGTGTCTTTTTCGGTGAAGCGCTCCCCTTCGAATACATGACCTAAATGTCCGCCGCAATGAGCGCAGACAATCTCCGTTCGCCTTCCGTCTTTGTCCAAAACACGTTTTACATTCCCTGAAATATCGTCGTCAAAAGATGGCCAGCCACAACCAGAATTAAACTTCGAATCTGAACGGTACAAGGGATGTTCGCAGCGTCTGCATACAAAAGTACCCACACCCTTAAACGAGTTATACGCTCCAGTGAATGGCATTTCTGTTCCTTTGTTGACGATTACGCGCTCCTCTTCACTGTTGAGCGCCTTCCATTGGTCTTTTGCTAAAGTCATGCTATTGAATTAGAAGGACAAGCCAGAAATTTTCATTTTAAATTCCTCCACCATGACTTCAGTCGCTTGTTTTAGAATATTTTCTTTTCCATTCCTTGCTTGGATACGAATAGTTGCCCCATTTTCATCCATCTCAAAGGTCACGTATTTGACCACATTGAGGATTTTCTCTTCTTCCATTAATCCAAAAGATTCCATATCCACATCTTCCAAATTGATAAAGCCTGTTATTCCTTTCTTTCCAAAATTCTCACATCCCTTAGGAACACGAATTTTTTGTCCTGGAACAGGAACATATTCTGCGTTGCTGAAAGCCGACAAGCCCCTGTTGTTTATTTCCACTTTCGCCATTGAAAGATCCAAGAAGCCTTTCGCCATGTCAGCCAAAGGTTTTCCAGCTGGTTTCAAACCAACGAACATGTTCATGTCCGAAATGCCCTCATTTGCATTTGGTTGTCCCACCATGACAAATCCTATTTCACCTGATAATATTCCAGCGAGTCCATCCTTGCTGCTTGCCATAACCATTTGAAGTGGCCCTAAAGATTCCATCAAATCACGCATCGCATTGGCTGCATAATCGTCGATGAATGCTTGCATTTTTTTTAAATCCAAGTTCAAAGAAATTCCAAGTATTGGGTTACCCGTTCCTAACTTTGAAACAATTGATCCCGACGGATCTTTTTTAAAGAACATGTGTTTTTTCAGTTCTGGGGAAAAGTAGTTTTTCATTTTGATCACCGCAGCGCCATTTTCAAAACTGATTGCCGTTTGAATAAACGAACCATCGACCATATTCAAAATCCCTTCCTTCTTTTCGTCGCTCAATTTATTCAAATCCGTGTTCGAAGTCGTGTAGAGGTTTTTCATGCTGACACCCATAACGATATCGCCTTTTTCTGCCAAAATTTGATTCACTTTTCCTTCAGAAACATCGCCATAAACACGATCGAAGGCATCATTCAATGCTACTTTCCCGTCAAATTCTCCTTTTTTCGAAATAAAAATAGCCAGGTTCCCTTGCATTCCCATAGCTACATCACCACTTTCGAAATAACGAAGACCTCCATCCTCTTCGATGTCAAACCCTTGAATGCTCAATTGTGAGGAAAGTGAATCAGCATTCTTCACTTCAATGAATGCCAGCGTAGTTGTCGGTGTTCCATCCTCGAGAAATGGACCTTCCAAAGCATAATAAACAGAAGATTTTAAGTTCACACATTTTTCAAAATCCTTCACTTGGGACTTCATGATTAATCCAAATTTTGGAATCGATGCATAATCCATGTCATCCAACATTGACTTCAAATCCGCCTTACCAAAAGCGACAACATTCTCATTTTCATTGAGAAAAGCAGAAACGTACTCTTCGATTGGACGATTCTCATTTTTCCCACATGAAGCAAGAATGACGATTAAACCTGTAAGTAGAAAAATCTTTTTCATTTTTTGTAATTTTAGGATAAAGTTTGACCGGATTTTGAATTATCAAAAATACGGATAAAAATGCTCGGCCTCTTTGCACATCTTATGCCAATTCAGATAAAATTACATGCATTACATTGAACCTTATTTTGCGTGGAGGGAATTGTACATTTCCGCGGATGACCCAAACTCTCCACTCTATGGCAGGGAATACAGCGAATTTGAATTCAACAATACCGTTTACAACTATTACCTACATCCACAGTGGGACTCTATGGGGTCACCTACCCTGTTTTTAAAGGTACTGTTTGCTGAATACGACGATGGATTTGCCATTATTGAGTTCATCGGTGAATGGAACGACGCCATCGAAAATGACATCATGACCTTAAAACGCGACATCATAGAACCGATGATTGAAGCGGGGGTCAACAAGTTTATCTTGATTGGTGAAAATGTGCTCAACTTCCACTATTCTGATGATTGTTATTACGAAGAGTGGTTTGACGATGTTGAAGACGGGTGGATTGCCATGGTGAACTTTCACGATCATGTCATCGCTGAGTTTGAACGCATACGTATCGATCATTATTTTGTGATGGGAGGCGAACTCGAAGACATCGAATGGCGCACCTACATGCCCTTTCAATTTTTCAAGAAAGTGAATGATCTTGTTATGCGCCGTATCGAATAAAAAAAGGGCCCCTATTGGAACCCTTTACTATGTCGAAAACGAGAATTCTTAATCTTTCATTTTTAATTCTTAATTCTTAATTTTTCATTCTTAACTCTTAATTATCCAACTTCCCTTGGCACTTCCAACAGCTAAATTGCTGAATCAGTGTATCCGCCAACGCAGGACCACCTTGCGGCATAAGTTGCATGCCTGTGCCATTCAATGAATTCAAAATAGCATCAGCATTCGAAACAATTTCACTGTATGTTGATAAAGAATATCCCCCGGAAGTATTCCCTGGTTGATGACAGCCCGTACAATTGATCTGAATCATTGGCAAAATTTGATTTGCGAAAGATATTGTATCCGTGCAACCAGCTGTTGTGCAATCTACCGGAGCTTTGTCCTTTTTACATGAATTCATGGTAAAAACACCGAGAATTATTGCGCTGAAAATGATGAGAAAAGATTTCATACTGATTTGATTAAAATTGGTTTAACAAAAATTGGTTTAAGAGCGAACCAAGCAATTGCTGGAAAGAAATGAAGCGTGATTGCAAATGGAATGAAGTACGATGTGATTTCATCGATTCCTTTCACATCTAATTCTGGAGGAAATATATGCATGATCGGCGAAATGATGCTCGCGAAAGATAGAATCATAAACAACAAATTGAAGATGATTTCACCAAAACGAGGCAGCAACTTCATCGCGGCAATGTAGCCCATCGACGCTAAAACACAAGCAAAAATAGAAGCCGCATAGAGCTGATAAGCCTCCATCACGGGCGAGAAGTCAACGAACATTGTCTCTTTGTAGACAAACATCAACACATGGCACGCTAAGCCAGACAGAAGACCTGCAGTGATTCCTAGAAATAATGCGCGTTTTAACATGATTCTTATTTTTTGGTAACTGGTAATGAGAAACTGATATTCATGTTGTTTGGTACAGCATCGCTTTCCTTCCCGACTTTGAAATCCATGCGATTCACAACGAATGAACCTGAGAATGACAAGCCACCGTCAGATTTTGACATCTTTAGCGAAACCTTTTTATCTTTCGAGATTCCTTTCATCGTCAAAGTTCCATAGACGATAAAATCGTCACCTGACTTGTCAATTTTTGTAGACACATATTTGATTTCTGGGTATTTCGTCGCGCTAAACCACTCTTCTGTTTGCGCTTTCTTGTTCATCATCCCGTTGCCGGTGCTGATTGACGCAATTGGAAACGTCAAAGAAAACTTGGAGTTTTCCAAATCATTTTCGTCAAACTTTACCGTTCCTTTGGCTTCTTTAAATATTCCAGAAGGGTGTTTGCTTTTGAATTCAATTTTGAATCCTTCTTTGATTTTGTACTCTTGCGCTGGAGGTGCAATTAACGATGCAGATGTCAAGAGAATTACCCCTGCCAATGCGCCATAAAAAATGTTTGATTTCATGATGTTTAATTTAAAAAGTTGTTATTCTCCTTGGTATTTTCTGCCGATACAGAACCCTAAACGGAATTGGCCTTTCAACCATTGTTCGTAGGTGTATGGGATGAACTGCGTTTCACCAAAACCTCTTGAGTTGGTTAGGTTAATGGTAAAATTGTGTCCGAAAGTAATCCATTCAAAAGCTATGCCTAAACTATTAATATTCATTGCGCGTGTTCCAGAAGGATTGAAACAATGGTAATACTCCAGCAAGATTGCTGTTTTCGAAGACAAGCCACAACGCAAGGCTCCACCCAGTGCAAAAAGAGTATTCACGTCCGATTGAAGCACATAATTTCGATGCACTAAGGTCGGCATCACTGCAACACTCAATCGTTCACCAAACTTCCGTGCAATGTTTAACTGGGCGCAATACGCGAAACGGTGACTAAACTTTGGGTAATTTTGAACCAATGATTCATCAGCAGATGCTTTTGCATAGGACATACTCGACGTTCCAACAAGGGCCATTGAAAAAGGCATTCCTTTTTTTTCTTGTTGCAACAAACGGTATTTTACAAAACCATCCATCAAAGAGGTGTATGGATTTCCAGTACCCTTGCTACGACCGATTCCAACCATCAGATTGTCTGTGATTCCGTATTCAAAAGCAATACGAATATCTGATGAGTTGTCAAGTCCGAATAATGTTTGTACTCCACCGTTCGAACCAGCGATGTCTCCAAAACGGTGTTCAACGCGAAATTCAAGTACTCCTTTACGTAACATTTCTACCGAATGTCCATTGATTACCCGAGAAGACATGAAGGTCTCTTCCACTAAATTGGACTCTTCTTCTACGTACTCTTCTGCCGTATATGACGAATCTGAAGACTCATCGACCTGAGACATAAGCGGTGAGGTAAACACCGCGAAAGCAAAGACAAAAAACAGTTTCTTTTTCATGAGGACAAAGGTATATCTTTTCAATTTAAATAAATTTATAACATGATAATAATTATTTAGTTTTAACATAGACTCAACGGATATCATTACTTTTGCTGACCACAATCATCTTTATTCTATGTTTGGATCTGATATGTTTGGCAAAATGGAAGCCATGAAAAAAATGGCTGAAGAAAGCAAGTCACGACTTGACGATATTCTTGTTGAAGGAGAAGCGGGAAATGGGCTCGTTGTTGTTGAACTTACTGGAAATCGCGCCGTTCGATCCGTTAAGATTAATGGAGATCACACCACCATGGAAAAAGACGATTTAGAAGATCTGATTACCATTGCACTACAACGCGCTGTTGATAAAGCCAATGTCATCAATGAGCAGGAAGTGATGTCCTCCGCGAAACATCTTTTTCCAAAAATGTAATGCAAAAAGCGTCGATTCGTTCTCTCTATAAGCAAAAGCGGCTTGAAATTACTCCAGATGAATTGGAGCGCCGTTCTGCGGAGATTTGTGAGCAACTGTT
>CAMBMC010000070.1 GCA_945868555.1 Chitinophaga pinensis
AGAACATGAAGGAGCTTTATCTTCCTGTTGATAAAGAGAAATGGGGAATGCCCGCACACATGGTGAATGCCTATTATCATCCTTTATTGAATGAAATTGCATTTCCAGCAGGAATCATGCAGGCTCCATTCTTTGATGAGAATGCAGAAGACGCGGTCAACTATGGTCGAATCGGAATGGTCATCGGACATGAGTTCACACATGGATTTGACGACATGGGGTCTAAGTTTGCCGCAGACGGATCATTTAAAAACTGGTGGTCAGAAGCAGATCTTGCAGCCTTTCAGGAAAAAACGGGAATTCTTGGTGAAACCTTCTCTTCTTTTTGTCCAATTGAAGGGCACTGTGTAAATCCAGAATTGACGATGGGTGAAAACATTGCTGACCTCGGTGGTTTAACGATGGCGTATTACGCCTATGAGCGTACAGAAGAATTTAGATCAGGCCTTTCACGCGATGGGTTTAGCCCTGAGCAACGCTTCTTCATTGCCTATGCACAGTTGTGGAAAATCAATTACACGGAAGCAGAATTGAAGAATCGCATTGCAAACGATCCGCATTCACCGGGAATGTACCGTGTAAATGGTCCCTTAATGAATTGTCCTGAATTCTTCAAGGCGTTTAACGTGAATGAAGGGGATAAAATGAGAAATCCAGAAGAAAAAGTAGCTCGAATTTGGTAAGTCATTACCACCGTAAAAAAATAAAGCCCTCGAAGTTCGGGGGCTTTTTTTTGTTAGTTCAGATGAACAATCATCTTTTGTTTTTTCATTCGCTTCACCTCAATGGATTTGCTGTATTGAAGGAGCAGTTTAAGGGTTTTGTCTGATGGTCCCACTTTCGTGTCTTCGGGAGCTATGACAAGTTCAGTGTATTTTTTTAACATAGGCAAATTACGTTTGAAAGCATTAACGTAATCTATTCTCCTTTATTTTATCCAGATGAAAATTGCTTAATACGCGCCAAACCATCGGCGAAGGAACCACTCCAAGGCAAGACAGATCAAGAGTAAGAAAAATAGCCATTTCAGGTCCGCCAAGTCCTTAAACGTTGCTTCTCTGTAAGACACTGTGGTGATGTCATCGCGTCCCTGAATTGCCTTTAATACACCATTGGCATTTTTCAACTCAAAGAATTTCCCTCCCGTGGATCTTGCAATTTGGCGCATGAGCTGGTGGTCGGCATAGGTGTCCAAATCTTCCAGCTCCATGTCTTCTACCACAAACACCCCGCTTTTCACTTCGGTTTGACCATTTCTAGTGGCGATTGCCTTCCACTTATAAATCCCTGGAGGCAATTTCCCCAAAGCAGCTGCATATTGCTTTCCCGCAACACCAAAACCAACCTTTGAAAGCTTCCCCTTTTCGTTGCGCACTTCCAATCGAATTTGAGCATCAGATACAGGCTCGAGGGATTGGTTGTAGTAATTCGCGTTCACAATCACATCCTCATCTTTTGTAAAGCGCTTCGGAAAGTTGACGCGAAGTCTTGACGTGTTTTGCTTTACCAAAAGGTACTGTGACATTTTATTGACAAATTCTAAAAATCCTTCTTGTCCCCCAGTCCGAACGAATTCATTCATTTTCCAACGCCAAATACCTTCGCCATACACCACGCCGACCTTAATCTGACCGCGCTTCGTGAAGAAAATCAAGGGATCCGTTTTACGTATAGATCCCAATCGCTGATTGGCCAAAACCTCCAAGCCACCTGATGTATTTATTTTTCCAAATTTGGATTTCAAGGGTGGTCCTGATTCAATCATGTTTTTGACCGCATCACTGATCTCAAACTGCTGAAATCCTGTATTCACTCCACCTTGAACATCATCCGTTTGGCCATTGGCCGATGTTGCTGAGATTCCGATGTTTATTTTTTGGATGACTGCAGAAGATGTATTTGGTCCAACCGTGTACAAAACGGGGATTTTCTTGTCTTCCAAAAGTTGTTGCACCGACGCATCGAAACCAATTCCGGGTTCGTGCCAAATCACTAAATCCGTTTTCGTTAGGTCTTTTTTCCAGTCTTTTAAAAGGATGGTTTCAATCTCCAGGTTTTCGTCCAACTCCAAAACCTGTTTCCATGCAGCAACATCGGGATGAGGAGCGCCAGCTAAGATGAGCACTTTACTTCTTGAGTCAATAACTTCCACATAAAATGTGCGCGTGTTATTGGCATAATTGTATTCGTTTCCTGCTTTGGAAATCACCACACTGTAGGTCTGAAAACCAACTTTGTCCGCATCTAACAAGAACGATACATGCTGAAAGTCACGGACACCATCCGTATATTTTACTTGTTGAGAAGACAGCTGTTGTCCATCACGAAGAATGGAAACCGTAGAAGTCCCCTTACCCATTTTCACCCCTTCAACATCTACTTCAACAGGGAATTTATTGCCTAAGAAGGTAATGTCATTGGTCGCCACGTTTTTCACAAACTGATCACGCTTTTTCACTGTATCACCAACACCAACTGTAAATACGGGCGTGAGATCAATGCGCTCTGCGGCGTACACAGGATTGCTCCCTGAATTAAATTTTCCGTCGGAAATAAAAACGATTGCACCAATGTTGCGGTTAAAATATTCGGAATTGATCTTTTCAAAGGCTGAAGACAACTGGCTTACGGATTCAGAAAAATCGACGGACCCACCAAACTTTGGCGTATTTCCAACAGTCATTTCCATCCATTCATAGTCTTCTCCGAGTTCTGTTTTCAACTTGCTTCGCAGCGCATTCACTTGTTTCTTCACCGACGCACTGTCCTTGTAATTCAACAAGCTAGAGGAGTTATCACTCAAGGCAATGATGAGTGGTTTTTCAACCCGATAATCTACCGCTTCAAAGATTAAACCAATCAACAAGAGCCCTAGAATAAAAAGCACAGCACTTCGCAAGGAAACTAAGGTCCAATGAAAAAGTGATGCGAGTTCCTTCCACCAAGAGACATTTCGGTAAAACCAAATGCCTCCAATGATGCTAATGAGCAACCAAGGAAGCAGCCACCAAACACTAAGATCTGTTGTAAATCGCATGCGTCACTAAAATTACAAATCTTTCACCGAAGGGCAATTCATTCGTTTCAAACCGGAACTCATCAATCTTTGAAATTCGCTATTTTATATGTGATTCCCAAACCGATGATGGACATGAATTGCAACCTTGGGCCAATATTTCCATTGGCATCTTTAACGCGTATGTCGTCGTCGTAGATTGTTGCCCATTGTAAAGATGCTGCGAACCAACTATTTACTTTGAACATAAACTTTACTTCGGCATTCAAATCGACATTTTGTGGATTCTTCGCGTAGTTGGAAAAAAGCTCAAGTTTACCACGTAAATCTATATTTTTGGCAAGTGGTGTTGATCCCATCACGCGCAAATATGCACCAAACTCAGAGCGAACGTGTGAACCCGAAATTACGACGTTTCCCAATCCGTCATATACCGCTGGTGTTACTCCATATGCACCGGCATTCGCCAACACTTGGTCATTCACAATGGTCATTTTAGAGGCAAGAGGCGATAGAAAAATGGATAAATGTTCTTCTTTCAAGTATTCCATTCCGATGGCAAAACTCACGTACCCCGGCGCAAGAAAAGTAGACACGCGAACCGAATCGTTTGGATAGCTATACCCATTTAACGTTTGCGTTCGAAAACCCGCGACCAAGGAAATGAAGTACTCTTTTTTCAACTCAAAACCCAATTTAGAGGACAAGTCAATTCTGTCTTCCGTTTTTTGAAGACCTTGTTTGGATTCTTTTTCAATGTATTTTAATCCACCAAGAGCAATTGCCAATTCATTGTTCCATGCAATGCGCTCATGGCCATAAAATGCAAGTCCATAAAATGAACCCAATAAAGAGATGTTGTTGCGGCCTCCAGCGTTCCAATTCACAAAGGATGATTGAGTTCCATTCAGGGTATAAATCGATTTAAGTTTCCAAGATTTTGTTGATGTAGAGTCTTTAATCCGCTCATCCTGAGAATATTTTAATGTATCGTTCCAAAATTCAGGTTGAGCGAATACTGTTGCTGTAAAAAAAATAAAAAGGATAAGAAAGCGCGATTTCATGTTGTTAAATTAAGTTATACAAAACTACATTTTTTCAAGGTTTTAAGCACCTTTAATGACACAAACAATCAAACCTTTTTCGTACATTTGGCCGTCTAAAAAAATCAGATAAAAATGGCAAAAGAAGTATATATCGTATCAGCTGTTCGTACTCCCATTGGATCATTCCTTGGTGGACTTTCTTCAATTCCTGCAACTCAACTGGGTGCTATAGCAATCAAGGGAGCACTTGAACGAGGGAATGTATCTATCGAATTAATCGATGAAGTTTTCATGGGCAATGTCTTACAAGCTGGAGTTGGTCAGGCACCTGCCCGTCAGGCTGCACTGGGCGCTGGACTTGGAAACAATGTTCCTTGCACTACAGTGAATAAAGTATGTGCTTCCGGAATGAAAGCAATCATGCTTGGTGCGCAAACAATCAAAGCTGGAGATAATCAAATCGTTGTCGTTGGTGGCATGGAAAACATGTCTCAAGTGCCTCATTACGTTGATGGCAGAAATGGGGTGAAATTCGGAAACATCACCATGCTCGATGGCATCACGAAAGATGGTTTATTGGATGTTTACAGCAAAGTGCCCATGGGGAATTGCGCTGAACTCTGTGCGAAAGAACATGGGATCACACGCGAAGAACAAGATGCTTTTGCCATTCAATCATACACTCGTTCGGCTGAAGCGTGGAAAGCGGGTAAATTCAACAATGAAATCGTTCCTGTCGCTGTTCCGCAGCGCAAGGGTGATCCAATCATTGTTGCTGAAGACGAAGAATACAAGAATGTTTTTCTTGATAAAATCCCAGGATTACGCCCAGCTTTCGAGAAGGAAGGTACAATTACAGCTGCCAATGCATCAACGTTGAATGATGGTGCTTCTGCACTGATTTTGGCTTCTGCTGAGGCGGTTGAAAAACATGGTTTGACACCAATCGCGAAATTGGTGAGTTATGCAGATGCTGCGCAAGAACCAGAATGGTTTACAACGGCTCCTTCGAAAGCCATTCCTATTGCATTGGACAAAGCAGGATTGAAAACGAGTGATGTTGATTTCTGGGAATTGAATGAAGCTTTTGCAGTTGTTGGAATTGCCAATACACGCATATTGGGTCTTGATCCTGCGAAAGTCGATGTGAATGGTGGAGCGGTTTCTTTGGGACACCCACTTGGGAATTCTGGATCACGCATTATTGTCACGTTGATCAACGTATTGAAACAAAATAAGGGGAAAATTGGAGGAGCTGGTATTTGTAACGGAGGCGGTGGCGCTTCTGCGATGATTATCGAGAATATCTAATCCGAGTAAAATATAAGGAATGAACGCTCTGCTTCGGCAGGGCTTTTTTTTTTATTTCACCAGGGAAGAATATATGGCCTCGTACATGGGTAAAATTTTATCGAGGGCAAATTCGTGAGATCGCTTTAATGCATTATTTCGAAAAGTTTGATGGAGTTCATCATTTTCTAAAATCTTCAATGTGTTCACTGCCATTTCTTCAACGGCCCCCACATTCGATAAAAAACCCGTTTCACCATGGATGTTCACCTCAGGAATTCCACCCGTATTGGACGAGATTACAGGAACACCAACTGCCATAGCCTCAAGTGCGGCAAGTCCAAAGGATTCTGTTTCCGAAGGCAAGAGAAAAACATCCGCAATCTCAAGAACATGTGCTGTATCCCTCACCTTCCCTAGAAAAATTACATCCTCCCAAATGTTCAGTTCACGCGCCAAACGTTCGAGATTATTGCGTTCAGGACCATCACCAGCCAAGATTAATTTTGAAGGCATTTGCTTTCTGACAATACTAAAAATCTGTATGACATCCTCAACCCGCTTGACCTTTCTGAAATTCGAGACGTGGCACAATATGCGTTCATCGTCTTTTGCATAGCGACGGCGAAGGCTTGAACATCCAGTTGAAGACTCATTAGAGGGAACGATAAAATTCGGGATCACTGAGATCTCACGTGTTGTATTGAAATGGCTGTAGGTATCGCGCTTTAAGCTTTCCGATACTGCAGTGACTGCATTAGACTCGTTGATGCAAAAGGTAATGACAGGTTCGAACGATGGATCTTTTCCAACAAGGGTAATGTCTGTACCGTGTAAGGTTGTAACAAATGGGATCTCAATTCCCTGTGAACGAAGTATTTGTCGCGCCATGTAAGCAGCTGAAGCATGAGGAATGGCATAGTGCACATGGAGAATATCCAACTTTTCGTATTTCACCACATCCACCATTTTACTGGTGAGCACCGTTTCGTAAGGTTGGTATTCGAACAAGGGATAATCACTCACCGAAACTTCGTGGTAGAAGATGTTCTCACGAAAACTCCCAAGTCGAACTGGCTGTGAATATGTGATGAAATGGATTTCATGTCCTTTGGCAGCCAAGGCCTTGCCCAACTCCGTTCCTACAACTCCACTCCCACCAAATGTAGGGTACAACACAATTCCAATTTTCATACGGACATTTTTACAGTTCAAAGTTAGTTAAACCTACAGTTTAAACACAAATACTGGTCATAAGTTCAACAGATTGAAAACAAAAAGAATCAATCAAATTCGCGTTGTTTTTCTGACTTTATTTCCCACTTCCAAACGACAAAACCGGTCAGTAGATACGTTCCAAGAACAATAACAAGTGCGATGTAGCTGTTTATATCAAATTCTAGAGAATTGAAATGTATGACTACTGAAAAGAGGAAGAAATAAATTAAAAACATCAGCAAAAGGCGTTTTTTTACATAGATCCAAGCATCACCTTTGGACATCGAGGTGATTCGTTGTTCTGAGATGATAAAAAAAATAGGAATTGATGCGATGCCGCTGAAAACAAGAGTGATAAAAAAAATAAAAATGGAGAGCATCAATTGATCGACACGCACAATTTCACCGGCGATGAGTTCTACAATGGTTAGAAAAATAGTGAAGAATAAACTTCCAAAAGCAAAGGTTTTTACGATGGCGTCTGATTTCATTGGATTGCTTTAAATTGAATTGTTGCGCATTTTTATCAAGTAATCAAATAAAACTAGCAATAATTCTTCTCTTAATATTCTGGATTTCGATCATTGCAATGGTTCACTTCAAACGAAACATTTTTGGATTGAGGGGGTAAACTATTAAAATGATTGATGAACCACTAAACCACGAATTTCACACCCCGAGTTGAAACCCGGGGCTAGGATAAAAAAAATCCAATCAAAACTCCGATTTCTCAAACACCTTCCCACCGACCCAACGACTCAAGGAAGCCGCACACCATGCGAAAGGAAAGGCTGCCAATACATCAATGCTGTAGTGCACGCGTTGCATGACGAGTAAAGTTCCAATGGCAATGGACAACAGGAGAAATGGCCATTTCTTGCCTGACAACAAGTATATAGCGAACACCAATGCGGTATGTCCGCTGAAAAACAAATCGGCAACAATGCGTGAAGGATAAATCCAGTCATTCAAAAAGGGATCTTCGAGATAGATTAAATCGCTATGTACGACCAAAGGCAACAAAGAAAGCGTTGCTATTCGGAACAACAAAATAAAGGCATACGCGCTCATAAGCAGCACATAGGCATGCGGAACTTTTCGGTAAATGGTAAGATACGCCATCAATGATCCATAGGTAATACTAAAGATAAATGCTGAAGAATCGACTACAGGTAAAATGTGGTACGCTGGGTCATCAAACATCCAATTCAAACGTTCCGCACGGACCTCATGAAATGCTAGAAATCGAACAAACACGGCCGCCATAAAGGAGAGAAGCACTGAAACAACGATGAACGATTTCCAATGACTCCGTTTCATTATTTTCCAGCTAAGGCCTCATAAATCACCCTCTGAATCTCGGTGCGAATGTTCATGTCGCGCAATTTCCAATTTTCCTGATCTGGGCAAACACGGTTCGAAAGGAACACATAATTGATTCCCCGTTCTGGGTCGGCCCAAACAAGCGTTCCCGTAAACCCAGAGTGCCCATAACTGCTTTGCGTAGCCGTCTCGTAGCATGTTCCACCACCAGATGCTTTTGGACGATCAAATCCTGCCCCCCGACGATTGCCGCTAAATTGAGCCCGTGTAAATTCCTTTATGACATCTTCTTTCAAATAACGGTAATTGCCATAGACACCATTGTTCATGACCATTTGCATTAAAGATGCTAAATCAGTTGCATTGGAAAATACCCCTGCATGACCGGCAACACCGCCGAGCATTGCTGCGCCTGGATCGTGGACATAACCCCGCAAGAGCTGTCTTCTGAATGCTTGATCATTTTCCGTTGGAGCAATTTCATTGGCAGCGAAGAAGTTAAGCGGATTGAAACGAATGGAACGCAGACCCATCGGTTTGTAGACTTGTTCGTACAAAAATTCATCAAAAGCCCTACCCGATTCTTTTTCCACAATTTTCTTTATGAAATAATACCCTAAATCTGAATACACATAGGTCTTTTCTCCCAATGGAGCTTCCATAATTTGTTGGTAGATGGAATCGGCATAGGAATCTAAGATGTAAACATTATCCGCCACTTTCGTTTCAAAGCCTGGCTTCTTGGTCGTTGAATAAATGCGCTCATTGTATTTCCCATCTGTAAACGTTTTTTTATAAAAAGCAATCCATGCGGGAAGTCCTGCTTGGTGTGCCATCATTTCACGGATGTTGATGCTCTTGTGTTTTCCAAGTACGACATCAGGAATATAGTCGTTCAAGGTTTTTGACAATGAAAATTTACCGTCTGAAGCAAGTTTCATCGCACCAATGGTCGATCCTGCAATCTTTGAAACAGAGGCAATATCATACAAATCGGTTTGTTGTACGGCAACATCTCCTTTAAACTCATGCGTACCAAAACTCTTTCGGTAGATTATTTTTCCGTGCAAAGCCACAACGATCTGACAGCCTGGATAAGCACCCTTGCGAATGCCATTCACCGCAATGGAATCAACTTCATCCAGTTTCTTTGCAGATATTCCAAACTCTTCTGGCACTGTATATTTGAGACGCCCTGCCCAGGGATATGTGATTCCAGATTCACGAGGGTGATCCTTACTGATCGTAAACGGCAATTTTCCCAAGGCTGGAATCGCTCCAAAAATAAGCTGAGCAACGCGGTTTTGGCAGCGTCCATGATTTTCATAGGCCGCTATGACACCTTTAAAATGCGAAACATCCAAACCTTTTAAAGCCAATGGATTACCAAATAAAACCAAGATATTATCCTTCGAAGGATCTGCCATTTTCAACACATGATTGATCTCTTCGCCAAATCCAAAGTTGTCTTTTAGCCGAACTGTCGTGCTGTGTAATCCTGTAATGACGATATCGTATTTGTGCACAATCTTGGACATGCCTGCACGTGCTTCTTCCACGGTTTCAAAGTGATAGTCGTCTGCATTCACAAAAAGATTCACGGCTTCCTTAAACTGAGATGATGATCCTCCGATGGACACTCGAGCGATTGTGCGGTCCAGTCGAGCAAGCGGTAAAATACTGTCCTTATTTTTTAGAACCGCAATGGCGCGTTCGTACACTTGGGATTTGGCCACATCAACTTCTGCTGAAGTAAATGATTTGACTCCATTTTTTTCGGGAAGAAATTGTTCTTTCGCCTTGAGTATTTTCAAGCACCTAGCGTCAATTTCAGACATGCTGATGCTTCCATTTTCCACTTTATTCCGGATGGCCAAAATGGCCGCACCAACATCTTCCGGAAATAGGAGAATATCACACCCCGCTTCAAATGCTTTCACGGCCACTTCCGATTTCCCATAGCGATCCGCTACAGCTTTCATGTTGAGTGCATCCGAAATTACCAAGCCTTTGTAGTTCAATTTGCCTTGTAGATAGTCATG
>CAMBMC010000071.1 GCA_945868555.1 Chitinophaga pinensis
CACATGCACGTGTCCGTGTTCAATACCCCCTGAGAAGAATTCAAGCAGTAACTGAACTAAAAATCCGAGTAAAATAAAGAGCCCGATGGACGAGTCTGCATCGTGGTATAAATCCGGGATGAAGTGTGTAAAGGCAATCGAAAGCAGAAATCCACCACTAAAAGCCAGCAAAAGCTTGATGATTTGTGCCTTGTTGGTTTGGTGAAGATACGTCACAAACACACCGCCAAGAGCAACGGATCCAATCAAACTACCAAATACTATCCATTCCATGTTAGCGCTTTCTCGCAATCATTATGAGTCGATCAGATGATTCTGCCTCAAAAGGGTTTAAATCAAAGTCCCCAAAAGTACGAATTAACTCAAAACCACAGGCGTGGAGCAATGTACTAAAATCTTTATCAGTGATGGCCTGAACACGTTCAGTATAGTGAAAATCTTTTCCGGAATCGCTAAATTGAATGTCTTTGAAGATGTGCGTGCCATCGTAGCTTCTTGAAATCTGAAACGTGGTGCCCTCAACTTCCTTCATTTCCTCTTTCACTAATGTCTTGATGATCCGCACGGCATTCATGAAATCTATGACTAGAATTCCATTTGGATGGAGCATGTCATGAATGGAGGTCAATACACGTTTATTGTCTTCTGTTGAATCAAAGTACCCGAAGCTTGTAAAAAGATTCATGACCACATCAAAGTGCTTTCCAGGAATAACTTCACGCATATCGTGGACCACAAATGACAATGATTCATTGGAATTTTCAGCTGCTGTGGCAATGCTTTTTGGCGCTAAGTCTGCACCAATGACGACCATTCCACAAGCATTTAGTGTAATGGAGTGACGACCTTTTCCGCAGGCTAAATCCAGCACAGTCTGTCCTGGTGTCAATGCAAGAAATGCAACAAGATGTTCCACAAACCGTTTGGCTTCATGGTCATCTCGATTGCTGTAGAGTATATGATAAAATGGGGAATCGAACCATTCGGCAAACCATTCTTTATTTTCCATGCTGCAAAGATACGATTCTGTCGTGTGTGGATGTTACTTTTTGGATGCCCCTTGCTGAGTGACTTACAATTATGTATATTTGTTTCACAAGATTTTTGAACGTGTCTTTATCCAACATATATCAATTGTATCGCTCCATGGAGGAGGAGAATGTAA
This sequence comes from Chitinophaga pinensis, assembly GCA_945868555.1. Classification (GTDB taxonomy): domain Bacteria; phylum Bacteroidota; class Bacteroidia; order Flavobacteriales_D; family Crocinitomicaceae; genus M0103. The sequence continues at coordinate 1,166 of CAMBMC010000071.1, forward strand.
TTCTCTCGTTCAAAGGCATCATTACAGCAGATTTGCTCACGTCGGTATTGCACCTTATGGAGGCGAAAATGGAAAAAATGGATGAGGCTCCGCGAACGCGCAAGCGTGTATTCAGTATTCTCGTGGAATGCCTTCAAAACATTTATCATCACCTCGACGACAATGCAACAGAAGTCGATTTTGAGGCACACAATCGTTCAGCGGTCGTTTTAATTTCCAAAGTAAACAATCAATTTCTAATCCGTACCGGGAATTGCATCAATATTCCCAAGATTATGGATCTGAAGGAGCGTTTGGATATGATCAACTCATTGGATAAAGACGGTTTGCGTGAGATGTATCAAACAAGTTTAAGCGAAGCGGCCATGTCACCGAAGGCTACGGCAGGTTTAGGGATGATCGATATCGCACGTAAATCAGGAAATAAACTCGATTATGAGTTCTTGGAAATTGACTCAAAAATTGGGTTTTTCTGCCTCAACATTTTAATTGATTGATTCATCATGTCATTGTCAGCACTGCATATATCCCCGACTGCATTTACCCCTGAAGTAAAATTCGACCCGGTTGCAGGTAAGTTTGAAATTAAAGGCCGATCAATTCCTGAAAATGCACATGAATTTTACAACCCTTTGATCGACTGGGTAAAGAGGTATTCAGAAAATCCTGCAGACTCAACATCTGTGGATGTTTATTTCGAATATTTAAATACGTCTTCTTCGAAATCGTTGATGCACTTTTTCAATGCCTTTGGCACCATTTCAGGAAAAGATGTAAACATCAATTGGCTTCATGAAAAAGAAGACGAGGCAATGAAAGAAGCGGGTGAAGATTTCAATACTATCGTCAACCTGCCTTTCAACATCCTAGAAACGGATACGATTTAAGTTGTGAAAAGAATAGGGCTAACGGGTGGTATTGGCTCTGGAAAAAGCACCGTAGCGCGAATTCTTTTGGCCATGGGGTATCCTGTCTATTTTTCCGATGACCGCGCAAAATTCCTTACTGATACGAACCTTTCGATTCGAAATGGACTAACTGAACTCATAGGCAATCAAATTTACAAGGGCAATCAGCTCGATCGTTCCGCATTGGCATTGGCTATTTTTTCAGATGAAGCGTTGCGGGTGAAGGTCAATCAACTCATTCATCCCATTGTGCGCTTGGACTTCGATGGCTGGGTAGAAGCGCAAACCCATGAAATGGTTTTCAATGAAGCGGCAATTCTCTTTGAAACGGGAGCAGCTGAACGCTTTGAGGCGATGGTTTTGGTGACTGCACCGGAAGAGTTGCGTATTTCACGGGTAATGCAACGCGACCAATGCACACGTGAGGAGGTCGCGAATCGCATCAATCGTCAATGGACGGATGAACAAAAAATTAAATTAGCGGATGCCGTAATCGTCAATGATGATGTGCACCCCTTAATCAAGCAGGTAGAACACATGCTGACCCAATTGGATTAATTGATTTCTTCGAAATCGTCGAAATCGTCATCCTTCTTTGAATTGGATTGGAATGGAACGCTTGCGCGAATAAATGGAGCCCCTGAAAGTAAATACAATATCCCGTTCCACATTTTGAAGAGCATTGTGATTAGAAAGAAAAATCCGATGACCTTAAAGATGAAACCAATGATTGGTGTTTTTTCTATGCTGATGATACTGTCGTGAAACCAGTCACTGATCGGATTGATCGAGAGGTCCTTGAAAAAAATGAATCCAATAAAACAAAGTATGGCAAGCGCAATGACACCGATTTCTGCTTTTAAGTTGAAGTTCTTAAATGCCATTGGTAACCCATTCCCCATCATCCCGAACATCTTTGCTTGCTGCTGTTTCGATTGAAGCTTGCCGACAAAATACATGATGAGCACCAAGGCAGCAAGGGCTAACTGGTAATAACTGATCTCCCCATCTTTTAAATCAAGGCAAAATAGAAAGGTGACATCCGCAAGAAACACATACTTAACGCCTTTGATGACATACTCTTCAGTGAATGTTTTCTGCTTGTTCATGCTTGCAAAAAACAAGATAATTTCAAAAATTCCCCAAATAAATCCGTAGATGGCAAATAAAACACCCATCCGAAAAATAAAATTCAATAATTCCATGGGCACAAATGTCGAAGATTAATCGGAATTATCATAAGGAATAGGTCTTATTTCATCCATTTGCTGTGGCATTTCAATTCAAGGGTCCTTAATGTACCTGCAATTCATTATTTTTGATTCATTAAAGCTTTACCATGAAAAACATGTTTCTATCTGTCGTTCTTTTTGTTTCGTCCATTTTTTCGCTCTTCGCAGAGGAGGGGATGCTCATTCCTTCCATCATTGCCGCATTCGAATCAGACATGCAGGCCAAGGGGATGAAATTGACTGCCGAGCAGATCTATAGTGTGAATCACTCCAGTTTAAAAGATGCTATCATTCACTTCAACGGTGGGTGCACCGCCGAATTGGTTTCCGGACAAGGATTATTGCTCACTAATCACCACTGTGGTTATTCGCAGATTCAATCGCATTCTTCCTTGGAAAAGGACTACTTGAAAAATGGTTTTTGGGCGAAAAACTTTGCGGAAGAATTGACAAATCCTGGCCTAACGGCAACGCGAATGGTGCGTATCGATGATGTGACTGTTGGTGTTTTGGAAGGAATTCTGCCGAGTACACCGCAAAACATTAGAGAAGCGACTATTGCATCAAATATCGACAAACTCAACCGTCAAGCAACGGCTGGAACACATTATGAGGCGGAGATCAAACCCTTCAACTATGGAAATCATTATTACATCATTGTAAAAGAAGTGTTTAAAGATATTCGCTTGGTAGGAACACCCCCAAATTCAATAGGTAAATTCGGAGGAGACACCGACAACTGGGTGTGGCCGCGTCATACAGGTGATTTCTCTGTCTTCCGCATTTATGCCAATAAAGAAAACATGCCAGCAGCGTATTCAAAAGACAATGTGCCTTACACACCAATACATTTTTTGCCCATTTCGTTTAAAGATCGTAAGCCAGGAGATTTTACCATGGTGTATGGTTTCCCAGGTGAGACTGAGCAACATGTGGCATCCGATTATTTGAAATTTATCATGGATGAGGAACGACCAGCTCGAATTGGGATGCGTGAAAAATCCTTGAGTGTAATTGATGCGGCCATGCGTGCTTCGGATGAGGTGAGAATTAAGTATTCAGCGAAACAGGCGAGCATTGCCAATGCCTACAAAAAATGGATAGGACAAGTAGATGGATTGCGCAGGTTGGATGCGATTTCAATCAAGTTGAAGCGAGAAGCAGAATACAATGCGATGGCTGCTACGACGGATGAATGGCAGCAAAAATATGGTGGTGTCATCGGACAAATGAATGCCTTGGTGGCCGAAGGCAAGAAATGGGAATTTCAACAAGCCTTGCATTTCGAATACCTGTATTACGGAGCTGAGTATTTTAAATTGGCAAGAGGTATTGAAGATCTGATGCGCAATTACCAGCGCTATGTGGAAAAAGGGGAATTGAATGCCATGATTGAAAAACTGATCAAAGGTGCTGACGGATTCTTCAAGAACTACGATGCAAATGTAGATCAGCGCATCTTTGAACTTTTGACGGACGAGTACCGCAAACATTTAGAGACCTATCCACTTCAATTGTTTGAGGTTGTAAATCAGCAGAATTCAAAGGATTTAGCCTTGAAGATTTATACAAAGTCCATCTTTACAGATAAAGCGCGTTTCGTTGCCTTCTTGCAAGGATTTAAAGCATCGTCCTTGAAGAAAATCACAAAAGACCCTGGCTATGTCTATTTCGAGGGGATTTTTAGCGCCTACCGAAACGAAATCATTCCGAATTTTCAGGACTTTGATGCCAAAATGAATGAACTACTGAAAGTCTATGTGGCGGGTAAATATGAGATGTTCCCGAATGCGAAACATTGGGCAGATGCCAACAGTACCTTGAGAATCACCTACGGACAAATTGAAGGATCTTCCCCTGCAGATGGTATGATGTACACTGAACACACCACCTTGGACGGCATTATTGCGAAAAACAATTCGGGCAATCCAGATTTTGAACTACTGCCCCGCATGTTGGAACTTCACAAATCTAAAGATTACGGCGATTATGGTCAGGACGGTGAATTGTGGGTATGCTTTACAGGGTCGAACCACACCACAGGAGGGAATTCTGGTTCGCCGGTGATTGATGCCGAAGGAAATTTGATGGGCTTGAATTTCGATAGAACGTGGGAAAGCACCATGTCTGATTACATGTTCGATGCCAACCGTTGCCGAAATGTGGTCGTGGATATTCGCTATGTGTTGTGGGTGATGGATAAGTATTCAGGTGCCAAGCATCTTGTTGATGAAATGGTATTAGACCGCAATTGATTTCGGTTTGATGCACTTCATTGTTACACTCCTTTCAGTTGTATTGCTTTCACAGTTTTCACGTGCTCAATTTTCCACCGAAAGCGATCAGCACTTGATTGAGTCCTTTGGTCCGGATTTCCTCTGGGGAACGTCGTGTTCAGCGTATCAAATTGAAGGTGCGTGGAATGAAGGTGGGAAGTCGCCCTCTGTTTGGGATGAATTTACACACCGTGGTGGAAAAATCTATCAAGATCAACACGGAGACACGGCGGTAGATTTTTACCATCGGTACAAAGAAGACATTCGGCTTCACAAAGAATTGAATTTTAAGGTATTTCGCTTTTCCATTGCGTGGTCACGTATTTTGCCCAATGGAACGGGGGAAATCAACCAAGAGGGCATTAATTTTTACCATAAGGTCATTGATGAATGTTTGGCGCAAGGCATCGAGCCTTGGATTACCTTGTACCATTGGGACATTCCTCAAGTGTTGGAAGATCAAGGGGGATGGACAAATCGAGCAGTGGTGGAATGGTTTACGGAATACACGCGAGTGTGTGCAAGGGCTTATGGTTCAAAGGTTAAGAATTGGATGGTGTTCAATGAGCCTGCTGCTTTCACCAGTTTAGGTTATTTGGTAGGTTATCATGCCCCTGGAAAACGGGGGATTTCAAAGTTTATGCGTGCGACGCACCACACCTGTTTGGCGATGGCTGAGAGTGGTCGAATGATCCGCAAGACGGTTCCTGACGCACGCATTGGCACGAACTTCAGTTGTTCCTATGTGGAGTCCTTTGATGGGTTGAAAAAGCACGACAAGGCCGTAAAACGCATGGATGCGATGCTCAATCGATTGTTCATTGAGCCGAGTTTGGGGATGGGCTATCCGATGGCTGATTTCCCAGGACTGAAACGCATTGAAAAATACATGTTGCCAGGAGATGCTGAGAAATTGAAGTTCCACTTTGATTTTATCGGACTACAAAATTACTTTCGGGTAGTCGTGAAGCGAAGTTTGATTCCTTTGGTGTGGGGAAATCAAGTCAAAGCTGAAAAGCGGGGAGTACCTGTGAATGAGATGGGGTTTGAAATTTATCCAGAGGGAATTTATCAGGTGCTGAAGCAATTCGATGCGTATCCCGGTGTAGACCATTTGATCATCACAGAAAATGGTGTGTGCGTAAAAGATGAGGTGGAGCGGGGGGCAGTGCACGATCAATCGCGCATTGATTTCTTCCGCGCTTATCTTTTCCAAGTGCTCAAAGCTAAATCAGAAGGTGTCCCCGTGGAGGGTTATTTCGTGTGGACTTTGACAGATAATTTCGAATGGAGTGAGGGCTACCGTCCGCGCTTTGGACTGATCCATGTTGATTATGCCACACAAAAACGAACCATCAAAGATTCTGGATATTGGTTTCAGGAATTGCTCCAAAAATAAAATGCGACCTTTCGAGCCGCATTTAACTGTTTCATTTATCTTTCTTAAACGTGCAGTGCTCTTGCTTCTGTAGCATCGAGCGCCGCCTCTTTGATTGCTTCTGAATAGGTCGGGTGAGGGTGACAGATACGTGCCATATCTTCTGCAGATGCGCGGTATTCCATGGCCGTTACAGCTTCCATAATTAAATCGGCCGCACGTGGCGCAACCATGTGTACACCAAGAACTTCATCTGTTTCTTTATCCGCGAGAATTTTTACCAATCCTGCAGTGTCCATACTGGCTCGTGCACGACCTAGCGCTTTAATTGGGAATGATCCTACTTTATATGCGACTCCGGCGGCTTTCAATTCTTCTTCTGTTTTTCCTACAGCCGCAACTTCAGGCCATGTATAAACAACACCTGGAATTAAATTGTAGTTGATGTGCGGTTTTTGTCCAGCGATTTGTTCTGCGACAAATACACCCTCCTCTTCTGCTTTGTGGGCAAGCATAGCACCGCGAACGACGTCTCCAATGGCATAGATGTTTGGAACTGAGGTTTGCAAATGGTCGTTGACTTCAATTTGTCCACGGTTATTTACGGCCAATCCAGCAGCCTCCAAATTCAATCCTTGAGTAAATGGTTTTCTACCCACAGCGACAAGGCAATAATCAGCTTCGAAGGTAACTTCTTCGCCTTTTTTGTTTAAAGCCGTCAACAGAACAGATGTCCCTTTGTTTTCTACCTTTTGAACGCGGTGTTCGAGATTGAATTTAAATCCTTCCTTCTTTAGTACACGCATCAACTCTTTCCCCATGGATCCATCCATTGTTGGGATAATAGACGAGGCAAATTCAATCACTTCGATTTCAGTGCCGAGACGTCCGTAGACAGACCCCATTTCCAATCCGATTACGCCACCACCAATCACCAACATTCTCTTTGGAATTTCAGGCAGATTTAATGCTTCGGTTGATGTAATGATTCGTTTTTTATCGGGTTCCATTCCTGGAAAGTAATTCGGCTTTGAACCCGTAGCGATGATGATGTTTTTTGAGCTCAACGATTGCGATTTTCCGTCCGCATCAGTCACGATAACGGTGTTTTTATCAGCAAGAGCGCCAATACCTGTGTATACGTCAATTTTGTTTTTGTCCATGAGGTACTTCACTCCAGCGCACGTTTGACTCACTACTTCATTTTTGCGGTTGATCATCTGAGCCAGGTTTGCCTTCACATCTTTCACCTCAATTCCATGTTCACCAAAATTATGAACAGCATTGTGGAAATGCTCAGAAGAGTCAAGGAGTGCCTTCGATGGAATACATCCAACATTGAGGCACGTTCCACCTAGGGTAGTGTATTTTTCGATGATGGCTGTTTTCAATCCAAGCTGCGCGCAACGAATGGCCGCAACATATCCACCTGGACCTGAACCTATGATAGTAACATCGTATGAACTCATGATTTTCTTTTTTACAAAGGTAGAATTTACAACTGATTGTTTGGGGAAATAGAGCAATAAAAAAAGGGTCTACCGAAGCAGACCCTTTCCAATTTATACCTTGTGTGAATTACATTTTAATGAATTTCACGGTATCGTTTTGTTTTCCTGCAACCAATTTCACAATATATGTACCGCGTGGAAGATCAGATGCATCGATTTTCAATGTTTGTGATCCCGCAGGCATATTCTTGTTATTGATCGTTTGAACAAGTATTCCTGAAATATTGTAAACCATCACATTCACGTTAGATGTTTGATCCAAGTTGAATGTCAATGTTGTCATTTCTGTAGTTGGATTAGGGTAGGTCTTCAATTTTGTTTTGAAGATTTGGTTTCCGTTTCCGTCAGCATCACCGATTCCTAGGTAAGCAGCAGTACTCCAGATCCCACGACCGTATGTTCCGATATAGATTTCTCCTGGACGACGGTTACCTTCGTCCCATGTTCTCCAAGACTGACGAACTTCATATACTGGCGTTCCTTCAAATCCTGCAGAAGCATTTTCCCAAGTTGCACCACCGTCTTCAGTTACGAATACACCAGCTGCAGTTCCAACTACAAGGATGTCTGAATCGTCACGGTCGATGATTCCATCGTATACAGCTACGTTAGAAGGTGTCGTTATTGGAGAAAGAGCCGTAAACGTTGGTGTAGCAGATGTCGCGTTCAATGTACGACGTGTCGTACCTCCAAATCCTGCGAAACAAACCAAGTCATTCTTATTGTTCGGATTCACAGCAATACCCTGGTAATTTAAGGTAGTAATCTGCGTTTTCGTAGTGTATGTTGGTGGACTAGCAATTGGAGTTCCTAACCAACCAACCTTAGATTCAAAGTTCGGGTCTGAGGTGTAGGCCGAGCCAAGTCCATCAATGCGGTAGACACCAGCGCCGGCGCTTACATAACAATGCTCAAGATTACGAGAGAACTCGATATCGATATTGTTGAATAAACCACCACCAATGTTGCGAGCAATATTCACCCACAATTGATCAGCAGCCGATAAACGCAATCCGTTACGTGTGCCCCAAAGTTCACCACCATTCGCGTTTACGTATACCACAAACCATGATTGGTAAGGATCCTGAATACGCAATGTATCCCAAGCAACGTTGTAGGCTACAGTGTCAGTCCCTAAACTTAGAACTTCACCCGTGGCACTGTTTTCACCGTAGTAATGCGTGTACGTTCCAAGGCTTGCAACAACAACGGTATCTGCACCAGTTGAGAATTGAACCAACAATGAATCACCAACAACCGGCGGAATACTTCCAGATGCAGAAGCAAACGGAGCCCAAGAGAAGTTGCCAAGATACACAGTTTGACCATTGATCGCGTTCACAACACTAATGTCATTTGTAGTAA
>CAMBMC010000072.1 GCA_945868555.1 Chitinophaga pinensis
GTTGGAACTCAAATTGATTTCAACAAGAAGAACAGCATCGAACTTGGTATCATGATGCGTGACTATCAAACGAAGAAAAACACAGGTTTGGTTCTTTGTGTGACCTACTCGCACACTTTTCTTAAAGACAGAAAATTCAAGAGCAAAGCCTCCCAGTAATGGCGAATTACTCGTAACTAATTACGAATTACCAATGACGAATTACTAATTAAGATACTGTTCAAATCTTTTATACTTAAATCGTAGAAGTAAGATTCCAACTGAAGAAGTCGACCCATTCGTAATTCATAATTTGTAATTTGTAATTACCCCCTAAGCGTTCCCATTCCTCCATCCACATGCAAAATCTGTCCTGTAATCCAAGCTGATTTTTCGCTAAGCAGGAATTCGATTGAATTGGATAGATCCGCTGTTGTCCCGACCATTTTCATCGGATTGCGTTGTGCCGATGCTTCCATCTTTTCAGGAGTCGAAAGGAATTTTTCGCCCAAAGGTGTGTTTGTTAACGATGGCGCAATGGCATTTACCCGTATGGTTGGCGCAAATTCAGCAGCCAATGAACGCGTAAGTCCTTCAATCGCACCCTTCGCCATGGCAATGGAAGAGTGAAAAGTCATACCGGTGGATGCTGCAACTGAACTAAATAAAACGATCGAAGGGTTTGAACCCTGTTTCAAGTTGGGTAAATACTTCTGAATACTTTGAAAAGCACCAAGCACATTGACAGTCAAATCGTTCATTACTTCCTCCTGTTTGTACCGATGAAATGGTTTAAGGTTGATTGTTCCAGGAAAATAAACAAGTCCATCCAATTTTTCTGTGATTTCAGGCAATTGATCCAACGAATATTCAGCTGCAATTAGTAAATCAGAATACCCATTCACTTCACTTCTAGAAACACCAATTACCCTGTGTCCTGTTGAAATCAATTGTTGACAAGTCGCCTGTGCCATAGCACTTGATGCGCCAATAAAAAGATATGTACTCATTTTGTTCGTTTAGATATTTTATTTCCACTTATTGCGCGTTGTCTAGTGCATTTGAACCGATCGATGTCAAGATTTCTCTTCGCAACATGTTTGGTTTTACAGGCCTCAACCCGAGTTCTCCATCGCGTGTAAGATGAAAACTTCAATTCCTTTTTCATCAAATTGCGCACTTTTGACTCGCTTAAACCAAACTGTAGTTTTATCGCATCAAAAGGTGTTCGATCCTCCCATGCCATTTCAATGATCCGATCGATATCTTCATCAGACAATTCACTTTTCTTCTCCTCAATGACGGTCGAGATGACATAAGCCGAGGGCGAAGGTAAATCGCTGTAATGACAGTAGTTTTCGTCCATTGTTTTCATTTGTCGGGATTACTTTCACATATCAACATTAAAAACTCCAAAAGGTTCATGAATCGCTTATGCAATCTATCGTATTTTTGTGGCTATGATGAAGACCATGCACTTGGCATTTTGCTTTTATATTTTTTCGGGGATCTCATACTCAAGTTTTTCCCAGGATGTTCCCTCCGTTTCTTGTGGAAAAATTGTGCGAATTACTGATTTCCCTTCCTCGTTTGTCACGAAAAGAACAATTGACATTTGGCTTCCTCGGACATATGATGAAATGACTCCATTTGATGTCTTGTACATGCACGACGGGCAGATGTTGTTTGACTCTAGCATCACATGGAACAAGCAAGCATGGGAAGTGGACGAGGCGCTTTGTGCTTTAGAATACAACGTGATTGTTGTCGGTATTTGGAATGCAGGAAGTGAGCGTCACTCGGATTATTTCCCACAGCAGCCCTTCGAGGAAATGCGTGTTCAAGATCGAGAAATCATCTCTGCACAATTGAACGATGCAGGACGAAGTAAGGGTCAGTTCACTCCAAATTCAGACAATTATTTAAAATTCATTGTCAACGAGTTAAAGCCCTATATCGACAGTTCCTTTCGCGTAAAAACGTCACGTGAACACACGTACGTCGCTGGAAGCAGCATGGGTGGATTGATTTCGTTGTATGCCTTGTGTGAGTATCCTGATGTCTTCGGTGGAGCTGCTTGTCTTTCTACCCATTGGCCAGGAACATTCACTGTGGAGAACAATCCTTTCCCAGAAGCCATGCGAAACTACCTAAAGAAAAATTTGCCGTCTTCGAAAAACCATAGGATCTACTTTGATTATGGCGATCAAACCTTAGACGCGCTCTATCCCCCACTTCAAGAACAGGTAGATCGTGTCATGAAGAAACGACATTACAAAAGCAATCAATCGTGGGAGACACGATTTTTTCAAGGGGATGACCATAGCGAACGGTCATGGTCGAAACGCCTCATTTCTCCTTTACTATTCCTTTTTCAGAAGGAAGTTATCGTATTGATTTCAAAGTAGGCACAGAATCTCTACTCCGTACATCCATTACGACCTTATCTGTTTTCTTTGTTGAAAAATTGTTGATTATATTTTAATCTTTTGTTGATTACTTTTTAATCTTTAAAGGCTAAAATGTAGTAACTTTGAGCTAGAGTCAATGGCTATTTCCTTGGTCAATGCTTCCGCAGATTTTACGATATGCAGCTATTTTTTTTAACCGTTTAACATTGTTGAACTATGGCTGTTTTGCGCTCAATTGTACACATGGATCTCGATACTTTTTTTGTATCGTGTGAACGCTTGTTAGACAGTCGTCTGGTGGGCAAACCGATTTTAATTGGCGGGACGAGTGACCGTGGGGTTGTAGCGTCGTGTAGTTACGAAGCGCGAAAATTCGGCATTCATTCCGCTATGCCGATGAAAATGGCGAAGGAGCGTTGTCCAGAGGCGATTGTCATCAAAGGCAACACGAGTACCTACACCAACTACTCAAAGATGGTGACTGATATCATACGGGAGTCGGCGCCGGTGTATGAAAAAGCTTCTGTGGATGAGTTTTACTTGGATCTTTCGGGAATGGATCAATTCTTTGGCACCTTAAAATACGCCTCAGAATTGCGGCAAAAAATCATCAACGAAACAGGGCTTCCAATTTCCTTTGGCTTATCGCAGAACAAAACGGTTTCAAAAATTGCTACAGGCGAAGCCAAGCCAAACAATGAGATGCGGATTGATCATGGAACAGAAAAAGGATTTTTAGGGCCCTTGTCTGTACAGAAGATTCCGATGGTCGGACTTAAAACCTACCAAACGCTTTGCAATCTCGGTGTCCGAAAAATTCAGACCATTCAAGAGATGCCGATTGAAATGATGGAAAGCGCCTTAGGTCAGAATGGTGCTGGAATATGGAAAAAGGCTCAAGGAATTGACCATTCTCCTGTGGAACAGTACAACGAACGGAAATCGATTTCCACAGAGCGCACCTTTGACTACGACACCATTGACGTGCATAAATTAAATGGCATTATGGCGGCTATGGCAGAGAATCTTGCCTTTCAGTTGCGCCGTGCAAACAAGTTAACCGCTTGTGTTACCGTTAAAATTCGGTATTCTGATTTTCAAACCCACACCTTACAGAAACAGGTCCCCTACACGGCTGCCGACCATGAGCTTATGCCACTTGTCGCCGAACTTTTTGAGCGACTTTACAACCGCAGAATGCTTGTTCGCTTGATCGGTATTCGCTACAGCACATTGGTTTCAGGCAATCATCAACTCAATTTATTCGACGATGGCACGAGGTATTCTGAGCTATACACTGCCATGGACAAGATCCGACAGCGCTTTGGCGACCGCGCCGTAATGCGAGCCATTGCACTTGATGCCCGAACCATTGGTCGCTGGAATCCCTTCAATGGAGAGCCCCCGCCGCTATTGGCGAATCGAAGAATATAAAATCGGAGCATGGAACATGGAGCATAGAACATGGATTTATTCTATACTCCATCAGTCAGCCGAAGCTGACGGTCCATGCTCCAATAACTCGTAATTCGTAACTCGTAATTTATAATTAACAGCTCCAAATGGTGACTTTGAGTATGCTGCGCACCTCAGCCACCAAATAACTCGTAATTCGTAACTCGTAATTTATAATTAACAGCTCCAAATGGTGACTTCGAGTATGCTGCGCACCTCAGCCACCAAATAACTCGTAACTCGTAATTTTTCATTCTTAATTTTTAATTCTCCCCCCTTGTTCCTCAAATCCCACTTCAGCCTCAAATACGGAATTCTTTCGCCCGAAGAACTTGTTCTCTGGATCCATTCTTCTTGCTATGTTCACGCCGTATTGTGCGACATCAACTCCACAAGCGCGGCCTTGGGATATGTTCGCGCGGCTCAAAAAGAAGGGATTGTACCCGTCGTTGGGATTGACATTCGCAATGGGATTGACTGTTTTTATCTACTGATTGCCAAAAACAATCGTGGACTACACGAAGCAAACACCTTTCTGTCAAAGCACATTCACAGCGGAGAAGCATTTCCAAGTCAAGCGCCACATCTGGGGAATTGCCATGTGATTTATCCTTGGGGAAAAGAACCGAAAAAATTGAAAGACAACGAGTGGATCGGCATTCATTCGAATCAATTGAACAAACTGACCATTCACCAACACAAGGCGCCAATCAAGCGAATGCTTGCACTAGATTTTATGACCTTTAGAAACAAGCGCGATTTCAATACCCACAGACTGCTTCGGGCTATTGCTAAGAACACACTTCTCTCGAAGCTGCCCAAAGAAGAACAAGCCAATCCTGAAGACCTGCTCCTTTCAAAAGACCAGTTCGAAGAGCGATTTGATGCATTTCCCGTGTTGATTGAACAAGCCAAAAAACTCCTTGAGACCTGTTCTGTAAACTTTGCATTTGGAGACGATGCTGCACCTCAAAATTTAGCCACATATACAGGAAGTAAAGAAGAAGACTTGCAACTATTGCGAACTCTTTGTGCTGAAGGTCTCGACTATCGTTACTCTGAAATGACCGAAGAAATTGCCTTGCGCATCGAAAAAGAAATTGAGATCATTGCACAAAAAGACTACCTCTCCTACTTCCTCATCACCTGGGACTTCACATCATATGCGCGTTCGAAAGGGTATTTTTATGTCGGCAGAGGAAGTGGTGCCAATAGCATCGTTGCCTATCTATTGCGGATTACCGATGTTGATCCCTTAGAACTCGACTTATACTTCGAGCGTTTTATCAATCTCTACCGAAAAAATCCACCGGACTTCGATATGGACTTCTCCTGGCGCGATAGGGATGACATCACGCGCTACATCTTTGAACGCTATCCAAATGCTGCATTGCTCTGCACCTACAACACCTTTCAATACAGCGCTGCAGTGCGCGAACTCGGAAAAGTATTTGGACTACCAAAGGCAGAGATTGATCTCCTCAGCAAGGGAAAATTTGACATCAACAGGCTGGATCAGCTATCACAACTCGTGATTACCTACAGTAAATTGCTGCATGGAATCCCATCGCACCTCAGCGTACACTCGGGAGGCATTGTCATTAGTGAAAAACCCATCACCTGGTTTTCCGGCACCTTTATGCCGCCAAAAGGATATGCAACCACTCAATTCTCTATGCTGGAAGCTGAGGATGTGGGATTGTATAAGTTTGACGTACTGAGTCAACGGGGATTGGGAAAAATTCATGACACCTTGGACATCATCGCCTACAATCAACCCGAAAATCCTCATCACGACATCCACGACATTTCCCACTTCAAAAAAGATGAAAAAGTCCGTGACCTCTTGCGTTCAGCACGTGCAATGGGCTGCTTTTATGTCGAATCACCAGCCATGCGCATGTTGATGGTAAAATTACAGGTGGATACGTATCTCGGACTTGTTGCAGCAAGTTCCATCATACGTCCAGGTGTAGCTCAGTCTGGTATGATGCGGGAATATATTCTTCGCCATCGCTATCCAGAAAAACGAAAAGATGCCCCCCCTGTGTTGCTTGAAATCATGCCCGACACCTATGGCGTAATGGTGTATCAGGAAGATGTGATTAAAGTCGCTCACCATTTTGCTGGACTATCATTGGCGGAGGCGGATGTACTTCGTCGTGGGATGTCTGGAAAATTCAGGTCGCGCGATGAGTTCAATCGTGTACGTGACAGCTTCTTTCAGAATTGCCGCAAAAAGGGATATCCAGATACTCTGACGTCAGACATTTGGCGGCAAATAGAAAGTTTTGCGGGCTATGCCTTTTCCAAAGGGCACTCTGCCTCATACGCGGTCGAAAGCTACCAGAGTTTATACCTCAAAGCATATTATCCCCTCGAATACATGACCGCCTGCATCAATAATTTTGGAGGCTACTACCGCACTGAAGTCTATGTACACGAGGCACGCAGCTGGGGAGCAACGGTACACGCGCCATCACTCAACCACGGTGCCTACGAATGTCTTTTACGCGATAAATCACTCATTCTCGGTTTTATCCTCGTGCAAGGAATTGAACAGCAACTGATTCAAAAAGTGCTCTTGGAACGCTTGAACAATGGGCCTTTTCTTCATTTCGAAAACCTGATGAAACGATGCTACATTCCCCTCGACCAACTCGTATTGATCATTCGTATTGGTGGCTTGCGTGACTTTCCAGAGACACGAAAAGCACTTCTTTGGAAGGCTCATTTGTTCCACAACAAGGTCAAGGAAAAAGCACCCGTGCCACTCCTTTTCGAATCAGAACAAAAGCACTTCGACTTGCCACAGCTGAGTGAGCAGACGCTTGAATTGGCTTTCGAGCAGATGGAGCTGCTTGGATTTCCCTTGTGCAATCCGTTCGACTTATTGACTGAACTCGTTAATGAACATACTTATGCCACAGAAATCCCAAAATGTCTCGGTCAACGCATCATTACCTTCGGGTATTTGATTGCCCTAAAACATTCCAAAACGAACAAAGGAGAAGCAATGTTTTTCGGAACATTCATCGATCAGAAAGGCGCAATAATTGACACCGTACACTTCCCTGAGACGGCGCGTAAGTACCCATTTTACGGAAAAGGAATCTATAAAATGGTTGGGATAATTACTGAGGAATTTGGCTATTACACGGTAGAAGTTGGAGAAATGATCAAGCAAAGCTTCATGGAGGACATTCGCTTTAGTGACGAAAATGCAGAAATGAAAAACGAATGAAAGATATAAACACGCACAAAAAGTTGCTATATTTGCACCTCGTAAAAGAACGTTCTTTGCATGCGCACGTGGTGAAATTGGTAGACATGCCATCTTGAGGGGGTGGTGCCATTAGGTGTGCTGGTTCGAATCCAGTCGTGCGCACTCTGATCAAAAGCACTTGTTTCGCAGAAACAGGTGCTTTTTCATTTTACAGCAAGCCGAAACGACAGTTTCGAGCGCAGCAGGAAAATGAAAAAGCACCTTCATGAGCGTAGCGAATGAAGTGCGTTGATCCATTGCACGTCGCACAAATGGATATGCAATCCAGTCGTGCATTCCCCCAGAATAAACCATCACCCAAATGAGCGTAACGAATGAAGTGCGTTGATCCAATGCACGTCGCACAAATGGATCTTGAATAAACACGCGACCCTTAGATTAAAATCCCGGCTAGGTGAATCACCAACACAAGATTAATTCAAAACAAGTATCTAACGCGTTCATATTAAGAACGTGTTTTTAAGACAAAAGGATAGATAAACAAATCAAGATGGATAAACGTTTACATTTAGTTAATGTTCTCATCCGTAAATAATGGTATTTTTAAACTATAAAACTTAAAAGGCATGCGTAAAACTATTTTCTGGATACTTCTAATAGTTTTTTTTGTTCATCATTCCTCTGCTCAAGTCGTCGATCCATTTTCAATTCGCTACCAAAATTCTCAAAAAGGAGGTATTCGTCTGCTTTCGAATGTTTCAGTTTCCTGCACGAACTGCGCCGCAACAACAGCTCAAATACCACCGATAGGAACTGGTCAAAACAATGGTCTGAACGCAAGTTATGTTGATATTGATGGCCTTACTACAACTTTTATGTCATCCAGCGACAGTTTAAATCTCCCAAACTGTAGCGAGGTTCTTTGGGCTGGTCTCTATTGGTCCGCACGCGTTGGTGGAAATGGCTTCACACCAAGTAGTGTAACAAATTATGCGCTTCGAAATCAGGTAAAACTTCGAGTGAACAATGGTGCCTATATCAACTTAACGGCAGATGAAATTTTAGACAACACTATAGGACATCAAACCTACCATTGTTTTAAAAATATCACATCTATTGTACAAGCATCAGCAATTACTGCAAGATACACCATTGCAAACCTTGTTACGCGCACAGGAACCGACAACATGCATGGTGGATGGACTATTGTTGTCGTATATAACAACGTATTTGAATCCATGCGTAACCTTACCGTATTCGACGGTTTAGCAAATGTGAGTGCGGGAAATACCGTAAATATCCCCTTATCTGGATTTTTGACTCCTTTAACTGGGCCGGTCAATTTTGAATTGGGCGTAGTTTCACACGATGGGGACCGCGGTCAAACTGGAGACCAATTGTTGTTTAATGGTGTTGGAACCAATTATGTTAACGTCTTCGATGCGCTACATACGCAAAATGATGTCTTCAACAGTACAATTTCAAGAAACGGTGTAATGACGCCATTCCGCGTTCCGAATTTCAACAATACAATAGGTTACGATGCGAGCGTTTTTTCGCCGAATAATATGACCTACAATTACATTGGAAACAACACAACATCAGCAAATATCCGCATTACCACAGGGGGGGAAACCATTCTTACGAGTGTAGTGACTTCTGTGATTGATGTCTACGAACCAGATTTAAGAGCAACTGTATACATGCAAGATTTAAATGGAGGACTCGTTCAACCAGGTGATATACTAGAGTACACCTTGGTGGGTAAAAACATCGGTTCTGACATATCAAATGGCACATTTATGTCTGACACACTTGATCCAAGAACTACCTATCTACCTGGATCAATCTCTTTTACCTACGGACCAAACATAGGTGCAAAAACAGATGCCTACACGGATGATCAAGCAGAATATGACCCAGTAAATCGTGTGATCATCGCTCGTATTGGGACAGGAGCCAATGGCAGTGTTGGCGGTACAGTTGTCAATTCACCCACTGGTGCCGACAGTACTGTTGTTAAATTTCGCGTAACGGTAATTGATGATTGCCTCATGTTTCAATGCGATCCAACGCTTGACCACAAAGCCTATATTTTTGGAACGGGAAATATTTCAGGAAATTCATACAACAACGGTGGACTCTCGGATCAATATGATGCCAATGGCTGTCCGACAGTTGCGAACAACGCTCTCGTCATTAATGTAGCGGGTTGTCCACCAACAGCAATAGATTACAATGACCCTATTTGTGTTGGCGAAACCATTCAATTTGCATTTCCTCTATCTACTGCAGCAAATTACAATTGGACAGGACCGAACGGGTTTGCCTCTACCCTTCAAAACCCAAGTGTCAGCAATTCTACCGGAATAAATTCAGGAATATATAGTGTTGCAATAACGTTCAGTGGCTTAGATTGTATCATCGATACCACAGCAACAATTGTTGTCAATCCAAATCCAACGATCCAACAGAACACAATCACAAATGTCAACTGCTTTGGAAATGCAACAGGGAGTATATCCATCGTAGGAATCGGTACGGCACCTTTCACCTATGCTTGGTCGAATGGCAATGTAACGAGTAACCCAACGGGATTAGCTGCAGGCACCTATGCTGTAACCGTAACGGATGCCAATACGTGCACAGCAACTGGTACCTATACCATCTCACAAAATACGCTACTTACAACCACAGCGAGTATCACCTCCAACTTCAATGGATTTAGTGTAAGCTGCTTTGGTTCAACGAATGGAACCGCA
>CAMBMC010000073.1 GCA_945868555.1 Chitinophaga pinensis
GATTGAGCCGGTTGAACCAAGTATGGCAATGCCCTTTTTTTGTGTCATGGCTTAAAATTACATTTTTCCTTGCGTTGTTCAAGGGTTTAAGCATAACGGATTGAAGTGATTTTTGTTTGTTGTGTCATTCTGATGTGAGATTTTTCAACGAAAATGAGCACATTTGCGTCATGAAATACCGCATGCTAAGCGCCGAAGAACTCGTTCCTTTTGAGGAAGATTTGAAGCAATTCCTGATTGTGAATGGCGTTCATGGAGATGAGTGGGAACTAGTGAATCGAAATACCCCTGAAAAAGCAGTTGAATTGGTGGAGCTTTTTAGCGATACAGTGCTTCAGAAGGTCTATGAAAAGATCATGTTTTTGGAGTTCCGCAGTATTGATTCGTGCCTAGTATTTCATTGCCTTTCAGACCGTATGCTCCTTATCGCAATGCAACACACGCAGCCAGACCTCGATTTGTCTAGCCCGGAAACGATTCACGTGGCATTGACGAAACATCTCTCAAAATTGAGCTTTTTCCGCTCAGAGAAAATGCATCAACATTCCCGAGAGGAGGAAGTACACCGTTTATTCGAGCAAGGTTGCGTGCCTTCAGACGAAGCCTTTTGGAACGCCTTGGTGACAGTTGTTTCGAACACATCAAAGAGTTAGGATTATCTCTGAATTTTATTGGTTTCCCGCAAAAGGAAGTGTAATTTCGTGCAACAAATTTTTAGCCAGATGAAAAATCTTTTATTCTTCGCAGCGCTTGTATGTTCAAGTGCAGTTTTTGCTCAAATTCAACGCCCAATGGCAAGTCCACAAGGTAAAGTGGAACAAAAAGTCGGACTTACAGATGTGAAGGTGGAATACTACCGTCCATCGAAAAATAACCGTGTGATCTTCGGTGATGTGGTGCCATTCAATGAATTGTGGCGCACGGGAGCGAATGAAAACACAAAGTTTACCTGCTCAGATGCTGTCGTTTTTGGAAAGGATACCCTGAAGGCAGGAACCTATGCGATTTTCACGAAACCAACGGATAAAAGTTGGGAGGTGATTTTTTATACGGAAACAACGAACTGGGGAATGCCTGAAAAATGGGACGAAGGAAAGGTCGCTTTGCGTTTGAACGCTGGAGTTACGGTGATGAACGATGTCGTAGAAATGTTAAGTATTGGTTTTGACAATGTAACTACGAATTCTGCGAATTTGATTTTTGCATGGGATAAAACAAGAGTTGCTCTTCCATTTAGTGTTCCAACAGCACTAAAAATGCAGGCGGCAATTGACAAAACGATGGCTGGTCCAACAGCAGGTGAATATTACGCTTCGGCAGAGTTTTATTTCAAGGAGAAAAAAGACTTGAAGCAAGCACTTGTTTGGATGACAAAAGCTGCCGAGATGCGCCCTGAAGCTTACTGGTATTTGCGTTTGAAATCTCAAATTCAAGCGGAATTGGGGGATTTTAAAGGTGCCATTGCAACAGCTAAAATTTCTATGGAATTGGCCGAAAAGGATGGTGACGCGAACTTTGTCAATGTCAATAAAACTGCCATCGAAGAATGGTCGAAAAAGAAATAACACCCCTCCATCAGGCTTTAGCGGCACGCTTCGGTGAACACCGCGTACAAGCCTTACCAAAGGTAGAGGGTGAAATTCCACTTTTATTGCTTGACCTTGAATTGACAAGTCCAGTCACGGTCTTGATGACCAATGGCTTGTCGGACTACAGCATGCCCGTGCCAGATCGTCTGATGAACCGCAATTTCAATGAAATTTATTTTTGTCTGCCTTCCTACTGGGAATGGGAAGACACCGAAAATCCTCAAATGAACTGGGTTTATTCGTGGATCAAACGAATGGCGAAGTATGTGGTCGATAAACAGTCGTGGTTCGGCCCAGGCCATACGATGCCTTGTGGGGCAACGCACGAGCGTCTCTCGCCTACCATGCAACAAAATCATTTTTTTCTTACCGATCCAAATTATTTAGATGAGGAGTTAACTCCTTTAAAAGTTGGTGATAAAACGGTTCATTTCCTCGCAATCATCCCCATCTTCGAAGATGAAATGGATTATAAATCGGGTAAAGGGACCTTCAAGCTTTTGCAAAAATTGTCCAACGCTGGCGTCACCGAAAAACTCGACGACTATAGAGGATCGGTGCTGCGGAGCAAGTGGCGGCTTTTGAAGGGGAATAATTAATTACGAATTACGAATTACGAGTTGTGATCTTTTGTGGCTTTGCCGTTGAGAACGAATAGGTTCTCGAAGCACTGTTGGCTGAGGTTCTCGAAGCCAAGAGTTACGAGTTGTGATCTTTGGTGGCTCCGCCGTTGAGAACGAATAGGTTCTCGAAGCACTGTTGGTTGAGGTTCTCGAAGCCACGAATTATGAATGTTTGGTGAGTCGACACTCAGTAAGAAAAAAATAAAAATCCCCTCGTGGAGGGGCTGGGGTGGTTTATACATGCTTCCTAAGCTATAATGCAGGTGTCAATACCAAAGAAGTTCACTAAAATTCGCTTTTGATATTCCGCCCCTGCGGCTGCAGCAACCAAATCCCAAATAGACAGCAAGACGATAGGACATTAAGATTTTAAGACTCGATCATTCTTCGGATTGCGTAGCATCAAATTCCCAAAGGGAACAAATCCCTAATTTGCGAAGCAATCAAATTCCCCAATAGATATCAAGATGCTAGGACATTAAGATTTTAAGACAAATCTTCACACGAGTTGCGCGTCTTCGAATTACCGAAGGTATCAAATTCTGAATTCCCTCTTGGATCAAATTCCAAATTGCCGCAGGCACCAAATCCTCCCCAGCTCGTAATTAGTAACTCGTAATTGGTAATTAAACAAGCCCTTTCTCCAGCAACAATTCCGCAATCTGAACCGCATTCGTCGCTGCACCTTTGCGCAAGTTGTCAGCAACAATCCACATGTTCAAGGTGTTTTCTTGGGACTCATCTCTGCGAATACGACCGACAAAAACATCATCTTTTCCCTCTGCAAATCGCGGCATCGGGTAACTGTATTCAGCTGGATTATCCTGAAGTGTGATGCCTTCTTGGGCCTCCAAAAGTCGTCGAACTTCATCCAAATCAAAATCTCGTAGGAACTCGACATTCACTGCTTCCGAATGTCCACCTACAACGGGAACACGAACGGCGGTCGCAGTGACTTTGATCGTTGGATCTAGGATTTTTTTCGTTTCATTGGTCAACTTCATCTCCTCTTTGGTGTAGCCATTTTCCATGAAGGAGTCGCATTGAGGGATGCAGTTTTTATCGATCGGGTACTTATAAGCCATGTCACCCTCAATGCTATTTCGTTCGTTCTCTAGTTGTTGAACGGCTTTCACTCCAGTTCCTGTGATGGACTGGTAGGTGGAAACAATCACACGGGTTATGCCATAGGCGCGGTGTAGTGGTGCCAAGGCCAAAACAAGCTGTATGGTACTGCAGTTTGGATTGGCGATGATTTTGTCTTCGGCTGTCAATACGTTTCCATTGATTTCCGGAATTACCAATTTCTTGGTCGGATCCATGCGCCACGTGGATGAATTGTCAATAACCGTGGTGCCCACTTCAGCGAAGCGTGGTGCCCATTCCAAGGATGTTTCGCCACCGGCTGAAAAAATAGCGATGTCGGGACGCATGGCAAGAGCAGTTTCCAAACCAACAACAGGAAATGACTCCCCATTGTAGATGACTTGATTTCCCACCGATTTTTCTGAGGCAACTGGAATCAACTCACTCACAGGAAATTGGCGCTCACGCAACACGTCCAACATGACATTTCCTACCATACCTGTAGCTCCAACAACAGCAACTCGCATCTCTTTTCGTTTTTATTTCTAATTCAAATGTACTAACTTTAAGTAGATTCAATTTTTCAGGATGAAATTCGTATTAACCACTCTATGTTTACTTTTTGGGCAACATGTGTTTGCTCAGTTCCTCGATGATTTCTCGGACAGCAATTTAAGCTTGAATCCTCCATGGTTCGGAGACGATTCCGTTTATACTATCGTGGATGTTGGAGGGAATTTTCAGTTGCGCTCGAATAAGTTGCTTACGAATAGCACGTATTGCGTTTCAACGCCAAACACTTTGGTAAACGACGCACAATGGGAGTTCAGTGTTCGCTTGCTGTTCAACACCTCAAGTGCCAATTTTGTAGATATCTACCTTTGTTCGGATCAAGCGAATGTTTTCTCCCCAGGGGTAAACGGATATTTTGTACGGATCGGTGGAACAACGGATGAGGTGTCCTTGTACAAGTCGGTAGTTGGTGTAAAAACCAAAATCATTGACGGAATAGACGGAACCACCAACTATTCGACCAATGAACTCAAGGTAAAAGTCAAATGCTCTGCTACCGGCGAATGGAGTCTGGAACAGAAGAGTTTTTCAGCTCTAGACTATATGTTAGAAGGCACCGCAACAGACCTTTCCATAACAACAAGTGCGTATTTCGGCATTGCCATTACACAATCCACCGCTTCCTTTTTTCAAAAGCATTTTTTTGATGACATCTATGTTGGACCAATCATTTATGATCTAAACCCTCCAATCTTGATTTCCGCGAATGCTGTGTCGTATAACACATTAGACGTACTCTTTTCAGAAGCCTTAGACAGCAGCAGTGCGTGCAGTGTTGCCAATTATTCCCTCCCTTTAGGGCCAACGATTTCGGAGGTGTTCCTCGATTTGCTGAATCCAGCTTTGCTGCATCTTACGTTGTCAAGTTCCCTAACAAATGGAAGTCAGTATGAACTTGTCACACAGAATGTCGCTGACCTTGCGTTGAATACATCCCCGCTGCAAACTACCAATTTTCAGGTCTTGTTTTCTGAAACACCATATACTGGCGATGTGCTCATCAATGAATTCCTGTGTGATGAAACTCCGAGCGTCGGATTACCAGAGGCAGAATATGTCGAACTGTTCAACGCATCGCAGAAGATTTTCCATTTACAGGGGTGGAAAATTGGCGACGCTTCAGGATTTGGAACCATTCAAAATGGATGGATGTATCCGGGCGAATACAAAGTATTGTGCGCAAGTGCATACGAGGCTTATTTCACGAATGCATCGATGGTGACGAGTTTTCCGAGTTTTAACAATGCAGGTGACAACATTGTACTGCAAGATGCCAATGGGTTCAAAATCGATTCATTGGCCTACACCACAGATTGGTATCAAGACCCGATTAAAAGCAATGGAGGCTATGCCATAGAGCGCGTAAATCCCTACGATCCCTGTTCGGCACAAGACAATTGGAAAGCGAGTACATCCGTCATTGGAGGAACCCCAGCCTTGCAAAACGATGTGTTCAGCGATACTCCGGATAGTGAAGCACCAACACTCCTTGAACTTTTACCGCTTGCGCCGAATGTGCTACAGATTTTCTTCAACGAAGGGATGGATTCGACTCAACTTGCCTCTGCAAACATTGAAACGATTCCGCCTCTAAATATTTACAAACGTGCAATCTATGGAGCAAATCCATCCATGATGACACTCATTTTTACTGACAATCTCATCGGTGGACAGGTGTATTCCATTCAATTGGAGCAACTTTCCGATTGCTGGATGAATCAAACAGATTTCCAAGCGAACTTTGTCTTACCGCAAGCCCCCGCTTTTGGGGACCTCGTGATCAATGAAATTTTGTTTGATCCTTTAACAAATGGCTCAGATTGGATTGAGGTATACAACAGATCGGACAAATGGCTTGATCTAATGGACTGGAAGTTGGCGAATATAGACAACGGAATCATTGATAATTTTCAGACAGTTCAAAAACACCATTATTTGTGCCCTCATGGTTATGCCGTGCTTGGCAGCGATTCGAGTTTTGTGAAGCAGCACTATACTTTTGCTGTTCCGGGTAGTTTCGTTTATTGTGAAACATCAAGCTATCCCGTAGATTCGGGAACCGTATTGTTGTATTATTTTGACCAATTGATGGATACTGTATCTTATTCATCCGATTGGCATTTTCCTCTATTGGAAAGTACAGATGGTGTTTCCTTAGAACGAATACGTACGGAAGGATCCTCCAATGCAAAAAGCAATTGGCATTCGGCAGCTGAAGCATATGGCTTTGCCAGTCCTGGGATGAAGAATTCACAAGACTTGAAAGGAGAAATCGCAGGAGATTTTTCACTGAGCCATTCCATCATTTCTCCGGACAATGATGGCAAGGACGATGTAATTGTTTTCTATTATGAAATGCTTGAACCGGGCATGTTGGGAACCTTGACAGTGTATGACGATGAAGGACGTGAGGTGAAGAAAATCCTGAACAATGACCTTTTAGGAATCTCAGGCAGTGCCACGTGGGATGGGATCACAAAAGATCAGCACAAGGCGAATGTGGGGACGTATATCGCCGTCTTCGAAGCATTCTCTTTAAATGGACAATCAGCCGTTAATAAACGGAAAGCCTTTGTGGTTGCGGGCAGGTTGTAACGAACTAATTTTGACACTGAAATAAGAAGATCATGAAAAATTACATTGCACTCGCTTTGTTCGTTTGTTTGTCAAACTTTGGAAATGCACAAGCGTTTCAAAGAGATGGGAACTATCTGCAGGCTGGTTTTGGAGCACAGCTCAATACCCTTGGGCCACTCTCGGTGGGGTATGAAAGAGGAATAACAGGACTTGTCGGAATCGGTCGATTTGGCGTGGGTGGAATTATTGCGCATGAGTTATACTATAGCCCCAACACATTATATTTGAATACTGTCCAGAATAGAACCACTCTTATGGGGCGCTGCGCGTATCACTTTGATTTTGATATCGAGAAGATGGATGTTTATGCTGGCGCTGCCATTGCCATTCAGTTTAGAGGAGATTATAGAGATAAAAATTCTGGTCTTAATTATGGAAATACTATTGCACGAATTTCTCCATTCCCAACAGTTTTCGGTGGAATTCGGTATTATTTTAGCGAAAAATTTGCCGTATACGCAGAAGTAGGGTACGGTTTGGGCTATTTAAATGGGGGCATCGTTTATCGATTCAATTATCAATATCTGTTGAAACGCAAAGGACTCAACGAGTTTTAGTCACACGAATGTTTTTATCGTACTTTTGACACAGTGGAAAAATTGCTCTTGCCTGGTTCAAAAGGGTGGATAAACAAGTACTTCGATCTGTCTGAAAAAAACCAGATTCAATTCAACTATACCCAACCTGAAGGGGTAGAGAAGGGTGCCTATGTGCACGCAGCTTTAGGGCGCACAGGCATCGCATTTGGATTTCCTTCCCAGCTCTTATTTGCCTCAAACATCAATGATAAAAAATGGACCTCAGACGAAAAACTGAAAGTCCTGCTCTTTGAATCGCACCTTTTCGTTTACCTGTCATACCATGACGGAAAAGACTTCAGTCAAACGGATTTTATCGAGTCCTTGGTAAGC
This sequence comes from Chitinophaga pinensis, assembly GCA_945868555.1. Lineage (GTDB taxonomy): Bacteria > Bacteroidota > Bacteroidia > Flavobacteriales_D > Crocinitomicaceae > M0103. The sequence continues at coordinate 7,420 of CAMBMC010000073.1, forward strand.
TTTTATGGGAATCACAACTCCTCGAAAATTTCAAAGTTGTTCGGCTTTTTCAAGAAGGAATCTCCTTATGAAAAATTGGAGTCCATTCTTACACAACGGGTAGACATTAAAATGAATTTGTTGGAGAACAAGTTCTGGGTAAATTACCTGAGCAACGTGTTCATTTACCTGGATGTGATTCTCTACAATGATTTTATTCAACTCAAGAAACGCTCAGCCTTTTACAATTACGACGATCTTGCCATGAATGCCTTATCGGCAATAACCCTGGCGGCCTACTCCGATGGTGCAATTGAAGACAAAGAACGCACGATGTTTTCCGTGTTCTTGGCTTCGGCAAATCTGTCGGATGTGCACCGTGAAATCGCCGAAAAAAGATTCAATGCAGGCGCTTCTTTTGAGGATTTTACGAGCCATGTGAAAGAGAATAAATTGTTCAAGCGCTTCTTGTTGGACTTATCCTCGTTCGTGATTTATTCGAACCATGAGGCGCACGACGAAGAACGTGATCACCTGAAAAAACTCGCTGAATTTTTAGGACTAACGTCCATGCAGTTGGAGGAATCGTTGGCCTTGACAGAACAATTCATCATCGGAAATTTTGAAAAAATTCCTTTCCTGCAAAACACAAATTCTGTGGAGAAAGTGTACGGAAGTTTGTCGAAACGTTGGGTGAAAATTCTGGGACGCAACAAGGACAAGTTGGCGGCGGAATTGAAACAGAGCAAAGAATTGGTTTCCCTCATCCGCAAATCAACCACGACCGACCTTACACCTGAAGAGAAGGAAACCGTCAAGGAGCAGTTTAAGGATCTTGTCAAGACCATGCCTTCGTTAGCGATTTTTTTGCTTCCTGGTGGAGCTTTGCTACTTCCGCTCGTGTTAAAGGTAATTCCAGACTTGATGCCTTCGGCGTTTAGGGATAACGAGGTGGAGAAGTAGGAGAGTTTAACCTATGGAAATATGAAGCTGCCTGCCTAATCCAATTTCAATTAGTTTCCAGTAGGTAGAAATCTGAATGTCGCTTGCTCCACGTTCAATTCTCGAAATATAACTTTTCTTCGTTCCCGTTTTTTCGGCTAATTCTTCTTGTGTTAAGTTCGCTTCAATTCTCGCTTCTTTTAATAAGATCCCTAATCTAAAGGCCAAGGAATCGGCATCAAATTGATCCCGTTGTAGACTCCCCTTTTCCTCGTATTTTTCTTCTAACAGGGATTCAAATGTTTTGATTTTTTTCATCTTCTTTTTGCGCTAAATATTCTTATTCCCGAAAAAAAGATATCTCTTTCCATGAAATTAAAGTTAACTAATTAGTGAACATTCTCCAAATAAAAATCGAACAATTTTAAATGATATCCAACAGACTTAAAACCGAAAATAAAGTCCGAATATCCACTCGCGCATTTTCTGAAGCACCTCTGGTGAAAAGGTTTCTTCTAAATCTCCGTATTCCATGATGTCGCAACGGTCACATCGCTGAAACAAGTGATTCAAGCCTTCCATGATTACCGCCTCAGAGCTTGATTGCGTTTGCTTCGCGAAATGGGTAATGAATCCCTGCTGACTCGAATTCGGTGGCACCTGAATATCCTTGGAACCATTTATGGCTAAAATGGGAATCTTCAACTTTTTTAGGTACTTCTTGGTATCGAAGGTGATGAATTCTCGCCCCCAATCATTGTTCAGGAACATGTTTAGTCCAACTTTGAAATTCATGATGTTGGCAGCTGACTTAAAATCAGCGGGTGCAATTTGGTACATGGTGTCCAGAAATGCGGCAATCGGATCGCTGGCTTTTTGTTGAGGGTAGCGTTGAATGATGTCACACAATCCAGCGTAAACATCCCTGTTCCAAGTGGCATAGGCGGTGTCTTTTCCCGAAGCCAATGGAATGAGGTATTGCTGCTCGATCAATACATTTTTACCACTAGTTCCAACGCTTGCCAACTCAATTACAAATTCCACAGACTTGTTTTTCTTTGCGGCAATCAAGGCATGCATCCCACCTTCTGAATGTCCTGCTATACCTATCGGACAATTGTAAAATCGTTCGTCTTCCGCTAAGAAATTTACACAAGCACTGACATCAGAACCGAAATCCAATAGACTTGCCTTGGCGAAAACTCCTGTACTTTTTCCAACTCCTCTATCATCAAATCGCAAACAACCTATGCCATTTTGTGCTAAAAAATCGGCTATAACCCAAAAGGATTTATGCCCCATGAGTTCACAATTTCTGTCTTGTGCGCCACTTCCTGAGGTCAATACAACAATAGGAAAAGGATGACTTTGGTCTTTCGGTAAGGTCAGTG
>CAMBMC010000074.1 GCA_945868555.1 Chitinophaga pinensis
AGAAACATCCTTTACATTAAATGCCGATGAATCGGCACACGCTTGTCGGGTATTGCGCATGAAGGAAGGAGATGAACTAACTGTTCTAAATGGCAAGGGGCTCGTGCTGAACGGAAAAATTTCAAATGCTAGTCCAAAAGGATGCGTTATTATCCCCAAAGAAATTGAACAGCACGATGTATCATTAGTGAACATTCATATTGCGATTGCACCGACTAAAAATAGTGAGCGCATGGAATGGCTTTTTGAAAAGGCTACCGAGATTGGAATCACAGAAATCACCTTGCTCTCGTGCAGAAACAGTGAACGAAAAAATATCAGAGCGGATCGCTTGGAAAAAATACTCGTTTCAGCAATGAAACAATCGCAACGAAGTTATCTTCCCATTCTCAATCCTATGATCGGATTGAAGGAATTCATCCAAAATCATCCAAATGGATTAATTGCTCACTGCGAGAAAACAGATAAAATGACGATCGAAAACGCATGGTCTCCAATCAATTGTCCAATATTGATTGGTCCAGAAGGTGATTTTTCTTCTGATGAAATTCAATTGGCCTTAACAAATGGCTATACCCCGATCACTTTGGGGGAAAATCGCTTGCGCACTGAGACCGCCGGTTTGGTTGCATGTATGCATGCCGTATTAAAACATCAGGAAATAAGCTCAAAACCATGAAAAAATTATTTCAAAATGCAGTATTCACTCTTGGCTTCTTGTGCCTGACATTTAACGCGTCGAGTCAAGGCACCTATCAACTGGCCGTTTTGAAGTATGCTGGAGGTGGAGATTACTATGCGAATCCGAGCGCATTAAAAAACCTGATTTCCTTCTGCAATCAATCGCTGGGAAGCAATATCTCCTCCGATGTCCCTTACGTGGATGTGGGAAGTCAAGACCTTTATATGTATCCAATGATCCACATGACTGGTCATGGAAACGTTGTTTTTTCAGCTGCTGAAGCAGAAAATCTGCGCACGTATTTGCTAGCTGGAGGATTTTTACACATCGATGACAATTACGGAATGGATGAGTTTATTCGAGTTGAATTGAAAAAAGTTTTCCCAAACAACCCACTCGTTGAAATCCCTTTTGACCACCCTATTTTTCATCAAAAGTTCAATTTTAACGGCTTACCAAAAATTCATGAACACGACGGCAAGCGTCCTCAGGCCTTTGGCATTTTTGAAGAAGGAAGGCTTTTGTGCTTGTACACCTATGAAACTGACCTCAGCGATGGTTGGGAAGACCCTCAAGTGCACAACGACTCCCCTGAGAAACGGAAAGAAGCATTGCAAATGGGCGCGAATATCCTGATGTATGCATTTATGAGGTAGTTTTAGCGTCGAACTTAGCTTACCAGCGCTGAAATCTGTGGGCTGAGGTACTCGTTTGGGCTGAAAAACTCGAAGACCCTCCTCACATTCTTTCGGGCACCTCTACACCCAACAATTTCATCGATGAACGAATTACCTTAGCTACACTTGCACTCATTGCCAAGCGCATCCCTTTAAGATGTTCATCCGTTTCGATAAGTATTGGCACTGTCTGATAAAAATGATTGTAGCTTTTCACCAATTCATACATGTAATTGGCCAAAACAGCAGGTGAAAGCGTTTGCCCTGCTTCAGCAATAATGGATGGGTATTCGGACAGTAATTTAATCACCTCCTTTTCCTCATCATTTATAGGGCAATCTTGAATATTTCCTCCAGCATAATTGGCTTTTGCCAGTAAGGAGCAAATCCGGGCATGTGTGTATTGAATAAAAGGCCCAGTATTCCCATTCAATTCGATGGATTCTGCCGGATTGAACAACATACGCTTTTTGGGATCAACCTTCAAAAGGTAGTATTTTAAGCCTCCAAGTCCGATGGTATTGAACAAATGTTCCTTCGCAGAATCAGACATTCCATCCAAATGTCCTCGTTCGCGCGTCATTTCTGTTGCTTTCTCGACCACTTCGGCGATTAAATCATCCGCATCAACCACAGTTCCCTCACGCGACTTCATTTTTCCTGAAGGCAAATCAACCATCCCATAACTCAGATGGGAGCAATTTGCTGCCCAGGAATATCCCAATTTCTCGAGAATCAAAAACAAGACTTTAAAATGGTAATCCTGCTCATTCCCTACGGTATAAATGATCCCATTCATCTCAGGAAAATCCTTGTATCGATCAACTGCGGTTCCAATATCTTGAGTCATGTAAACGGCTGTTCCATCCGAACGCAAAACTAGCTTCTCATCAAGACCAGAATCTGTTAAATCGATCCAAACGGAACCATCCTCTTTTTTATAAAAAACTCCTTTTTGAAGTCCTTCAACAACGATATCCTTTCCCAAGAGAAAAGTGTCAGATTCGTAATAGCTTTTATCAAAATCGACAGCTATTGAACGGTAAGTCACATCAAATCCTTGATAGACCCAATTGTTCATTGTTGTCCAAAGTAGATACACTTGTGGGTCTCGGGCCTCCCACTTCACAAGCATTTCTTTTACATCTCGCAATAGGGTAGTTTGATTTTTTGCTAAATCTTTGATTTTGTCCTCAATGCCGGCGAAGGCTTTTTCGTCCTTGCCTTCTTTGGCTTCTGTCAATCGCTTAAACTCCGCAACCACAGATTCACTGAATGATTCAAAGTTTCCTTCTTCCCAGCCTCCAATGATTGACTTTGCTTCAGCATTGAAGTTACGGTCAAATTCAACATAGTATTTTCCAACGAGTTTATCGCCTTTCAACCCAGTATTCTGAGGGGTTTCACGTTCACCTTGATCATTTAATGGAGAAAAGCGTTCCCATGCAAGCATACTTTTGCAAATGTGAATACCGCGGTCGTTGATGATTTGTGTTTTAATAACTTTATGGCCATTTGCCTTTAATATTTCTGCAACGGAATAACCAAGAAAAATATTTCGAAGGTGTCCAAGGTGCAAAGGCTTATTGGTATTTGGTGAAGCATATTCCACCATTAAAAGTGGTTTCGAATCAGGTCTTTCAAACCCAAAATTTGGATTCTTTTGAATGTCCTCAAGTGCATTGACCCAATACTCGGATGATAAATGAATGTTCAAGAACCCTCCGAGCACATCAATTTGCTGAATGCCTTCAAACTCGGAAATGAGTGCAAGGCGAATTTTCTCTCCAAGTTCTTGAGGCGATGCTTTCAGTGCCTTGACGAAAGGGAAAAGCAATAAAGTCAAATCACCAGAGACCTCTTTTTTTGTGCGTTGTACTTGCACCATTCCTGAAGATACTTCAGTGCCAAAGAGTGATATACTGTGGTGGAGTAAAAATTCTTTTATTTCGTGTTCCATCTTTTAATTTCGGTTTTCAATGGTGCTTGCTACAGATTCCAATAATCCAAAAGCTACCTCAGCCATTTTATTCATTTTATCATCCAAACAGGGATTAATCTCTACAAATTCAGTACAGATCACACGTGGGTCTTGACACAAACCAACCAAAATTTCTTTGGCTTGATCAGGTGAAAGTCCATTCTTAACTGGCGTACCTGTTCCCATTGATGTCAACGATGGATCCATAGAATCAACATCAAAAGAAACATAAAGTATGTCACAATCCTTGAGAAGACCGAGGGTTTGCTTCACAATTTGTGATGCCCCTTCCTCGTTCACTTGACTCACCGGGATTACCGAAATCTCATACTGGTCGATCAAAGTACTTTCTTGCACTTCAAAATCTCTTAGGGCAATATAAACCAAGTCTTTGGCGAAAAATTTAGGCCCTGAAAATCCAATGTTCTTCAAGCGTTCCCAAATGGCTACTGTGCTTTGGTCAACCTCATTTGATTTACACGGCATATTGTCCTCGCACAAGGCAATGGCAAGTGGCATACCGTGTATGTTGCCCGAAGGCGTGGTATATGGTGTATGCAAATCCGCATGAGCATCAACCCAAACCAATCCCAAACGCTTGTCAGGGTAAGTTTCTTTGATCCCCGCTATTGTTCCAGATGCTGAGGCATGGTCCCCTGCCAAAACCAGTGGAAAATGGTCGTCTGAAAGGCAGGCAGAAACTTGATTAGCAACAGACAAATAAACGTTCTCAAAACCATTGATTCTTTTTGCAAATGGATGCATGTCTTTGTAGTCCAACAACTCGTTTCGATCGACAATGCGCACCATCGGATAACGTGCAAAAAAACCATTTCCTTGACTTCGTGCTGCAGCCATCAAAGCATCCGCTCCCAAGGAAGATCCGCGAGTACCTGCGGCAATCTCAGACCGATTTATGAGTAAACTTATTTCCTTCTTCATACGTAAAAATAGTCTTCAAAATTAACACAAATACCCGACAGATAAACACGAAAAATGTGTAACCTTCGAATTGGTATGCGTTTGCTTTTTTCATCATTGCTGATAAAAAAAATGTACTTTCGGCTTAAATTTCACTTCAATGGTCAAGCTTTTTTCACTTTTCATTTTCCTTGGTTTCACTCGTATCATTACGGCACAAAGTACACCAGAATTCGAGAAATTTTCGGGAAAACTGGTTTATTCTGTTTCGATCACAGACACCTCTCTTCAAAAGATGATTCCATCTCGACAGATGATTGTTTATACCAACGACACACTTATACGCATAGAAAACACAACAGATCAACTTGGCTTTCAGGTAATAATTAAACATTTGGTTTTTAATAAGTCATACCTACTCTTGAATACTCCTGTAAACAATTACGCAATCCAAACGGATTACAATGATGATCAAGAAATTAAATACCCATACAGCTATACCACAAAACGTGGAAAGCGGAAAATTTTGGGACTGAAGGCAAAGCGATTAATGGTGAGTCATGAAAATTTCGAAGAACCAATTGAGTTTTTATACCTTCCACAGTACACCCCAAAATACATCAATACTTTAGAGAATTTCCCGGGACTTCCTGTGCTTTATTACATTTCTTCGGTGGACGGAACGTACGAATACCGTTTAATTTCTATGGAAAATACTGCACCAAACCATGATCTTTTTGGAGTGCCCTCAGACTATAAGCGAGTAACTTTCGATAACTTCTTAAACGAGATGTTACAGTACCAGCAGCAAAGTGAGGAAATCGAGATTGAACACGAATGATTCCTACTAACATCGAGGTGTTTATACTTCGATGTTGGCAGTCTTCAAAATCCTCATTGCCGTATCTATCTTCGTACATTAAATTCACCTCATGGCAGAAAACGAGTACCGCGAAAAAGAACGCATCGACGAGGAAACTCAAGAAAAACCTACCACTAAGCGCACAAAAGCGAAGAAGGAAGGGAAATCATCTGCAGCTAAAGGTTCATTTTCTGCTCTTTCCGGACGCATCGATGCGAAAAAAGTGAAAACTGCTTTTGGCTCACTGCTCATCTTAATTTCATTTTACACCTTTCTATCATGTCTTTCTTACCTGTTTACTTGGGCTCAAGACCAAGACCAAGTGCTCGATAAATCTCTTATTACCTATCTTTTCGAAAATGATGAAATACCTGTTGACAATTGGCTTGGTAAATTCGGCGCATGGACCTCTCACCTCTTTATTTTTAGATGGTTTGGGATCTCCTCATTCGGAATTTCATTCCTTCTATTCATCTCAGGGGTTCGGGTACTCTTTGATGTTGAATTGGTACCGCTTCGCAAATGGTTTGCACGTACTTCAGTATTGATTGTTTGGACTTCACTTCTTTTTGGTTTCTTTGCTTCAAACATCAACTACCTAGGTGGGGGATTTGGCTTTTACACCAATGAGTGGCTCGCCATGTCTTTGGGAAAATTTGGTTCACTCTCGTTGATCCTTGTAATGGGCTACGTTCTTTCCGTCGTTTTATTCAATCCCGACTTTAAAGGAATTTTCAATCGTTTTTTTGGCGCAAAGGAGGAGCTCGAAAATTCAACAGCTACTGATACAGCAACTAGTTCTGAAAATATGCTTTACGAGGACATTCGTGTAGTGAACGGTATTAAAGATGAGGAAATCGAAGAGGACACTATCACGGAAACCATTCACTTTGACCAAGCGGATGACGACGATGATGAGGACTTTGATGATTCTGAATTGATTATCACCCACAAAGAGCCAGAAAATGAGTCAGAAGTAATCAGCTCTTCATTGACCGAAGAAATGGATCTTAGCGACATCGAAGATGACACATTCTCTGTTGACATCGTAAAAGCAGAAGAGCAGTTGGACACTGAGGATCTTGATCGACTAAGAAAAGAATACGGTGACTATGATCCTAAACTCGATCTATCTGATTTCATGTTGCCACCAATAGACTTGCTGAAAGAATACGGAAACGGAGGAGTAACCATCAACAAGCAAGAATTAGAAGACAATAAAAACCGAATTGTTCAGACACTATCGCACTACAAAATTGAAATTGCATCAATTAAAGCAACCCCCGGACCAACGGTAACCTTGTACGAAATTGTCCCCGCCCCTGGCGTACGGATTTCTAAAATTAAAAATCTCGAGGACGATATTGCATTGAGCTTAAGCGCACTTGGTATTCGTATTATTGCCCCGATACCGGGTAAAGGAACAATCGGTATTGAGGTGCCGAAATCAAACCCTGAAATGGTAAGTATGCGTTCACTGATTGCTTCAGAAAAATTTCAAAATTCTGATTATGAACTACCTATCGTTATCGGAAAGACAATTAGTAACGAAACGTACACATTTGACCTCACCAAAATGCCTCACCTCCTTGTCGCTGGATCTACGGGACAGGGTAAATCTGTAGGCTTAAATGCCATACTCATTTCGATGCTCTACAAAAAGCATCCGGCACAGGTGAAATTTGTCTTGGTCGATCCTAAAAAAGTGGAATTGACGCTCTTTAATAGGATTGAACGCCATTATTTAGCAAAACTTCCAGGAGAAGAGGATGCCATCATTACCGATGTTTCTAAGGTGGTAAATACCTTGAATTCGCTTTGCATCGAAATGGATGACCGCTATGAATTACTCAAGGATGCAAGTGTTCGGACGATTAAAGAATATAACACGAAATTTATTGCCCGAAAATTAAATCCGGAAAAAGGACACCGCTACTTGCCTTACATCGTCGTTTTAATTGATGAGTTTGCCGATTTGATCATGACGGCAGGAAAAGAGGTAGAACATCCGATTGCTAGAATCGCGCAACTCGCTAGAGCCATCGGAATTCACCTGATCGTAGCGACTCAAAGACCTTCAGTCAATGTCATCACAGGTATGATAAAAGCGAATTTCCCAGCGCGTATTGCCTTCCGAGTATTGTCTAAAATCGATTCACGCACCATACTAGATGCCTCTGGAGCTGATCAATTGATTGGGCGTGGAGATATGCTCATCTCCAACGGATCTGATTTAATCCGTCTTCAATGTGGCTTCGTAGATACACCTGAAGTTGAAGCAATTTGTGCTTTTATTGGTGAACAAAGAGCTTACCCAGAGGCCTTGTTGCTGCCTGAATATGTAGGCGAAGGTGGTGATGGCGGAAGTGATATTGACATGAACGAAATCGACAACATGTTTGCGGATGCCGCACGTATCGTCGTGATGAATCAACAAGGCTCCGCGAGCTTGTTGCAACGAAAACTTAAGCTTGGGTACAACCGTGCAGGTCGAATCGTTGATCAACTCGAAGGAATGGGCATAATTGGCCCTTTCCAAGGAAGTAAAGCACGTGAAGTATTGTACGGTGACATCGAAGCATTGGATGAGTTCCTCCGATCGAGGGGAATAATTTAGTCCTTACCAACGCCTATTTCATTAGAATCAGTAGTTTTGATACTCAATGCTGATTCCTATGCGTACACTTCTTGTTCTCTTCACAGCCATTCTATTTGGCCAATCATCAACGGCTCAACTCAAAAGTCCTGAATCATTTTTAGGCTTCCCTCTCGGTGACCATTTCAATGACCACCATACTGTTGTGGCTTATTTCGAGCAGTTGGAATTGAATTCGAATGGAGGACTTATTCTGGAAGAATATGGTCGGACAAATGAGAACAGACCATTGGTGGTGGCTTATATTTCCACTCCAGAGAACCTCAAACGGATCGAAGAAATTAAAAAAGCCCATAGTTCACTCGATAAGAATGAGAACATTGCCATCGTGTGGATGAGTTACAACGTTCATGGCAACGAAAGTTCAGGTACGGAAGCAGCGATGCGAACAGCTCATGAGCTCCTCACTCAACATCAGGACTGGCTGAAAAACACACTCGTCATTTTGGATCCATGCATCAATCCAGATGGCAGAGATCGCTATGTTCACTGGTACAATCAGGTTGCAAATTACACCCCTAACCCTGATCCATCGGCTGCAGAACATGATGAGCCTTGGCCAGGCGGGAGACCAAATCACTACATGTTCGATTTGAACAGAGACTGGGCATGGTTAACCCAAGTTGAATCACAACAACGCATCAAATTGTACAATCAATGGTTACCTCACGTGCATGTTGATTTTCACGAGCAAGGCATCAATGAGCCCTATTATTTTGCGCCGGCAGCTGAACCTTACCATGAAGTAATTACTGACTGGCAACGTGAATTCCAAAATGGACTTGGTAGAAATCATGCCACCTATTTTGACAAACAAGGATGGTTCTACTTTACACGTGAAATCTTTGACCTTCTTTACCCAAGTTATGGCGACACCTACCCTACCTTCAACGGCGCTGTCGGCATGACCTATGAGCAAGCGGGAAATGGTCGCGCTGGGCTAGCCATTCAAACCAATGATGGAGATACGCTGAAACTTTCTGACCGCATTGCCCATCACCATACCACAGGGATTTCTACCGTGCAGTATTCATCGCTTAAATCAAAAGAATTGATTCAATCGTTCAATAAATTTCTAACGAAAAAAAATTACAAATACAAAAGCTATATCGTCGGAGGGAATTATGACAATGTTCTTGCTCTAAAGAAACTGCTTGATGCTCACAACATTTCCTACTCATTTGGAACTGGACAAACAAGCGTTAAAGGATTCGACTATATCAAAAATGGACCTGGGTCAATGATCCCAGGAATGAATCACCTCATCATACATACAGATCAGGCCAAAGGAACATTCGTCAATGTGCTATTTGAACCAAAAACGGCTTTATCTGATTCATTGACCTATGACATTACAGCGTGGTCACTCCCATACGCTTACGGTCTCGAAGCCATTGCCTCAGAAACGAAAGTTCAAGGTGTGAAGGCAACACCGATTTTCACACCAAACACGTCTGACAAGGACGCCTATGCCTACCTTACGGATTGGAACAGCATGCGGGATGCCAGATTCCTGGTTGATCTCATTCAAAAAGGCATACGTGTTCGATTTGCTGAAAATCCATTTACCTTGAATGGAAAGGATTATGCGAGAGGGACACTGATTATTGCCAAAGGTGATAACTCCTCAAAATTATTCACTGAAACATTGATTTCCATTGCCAATGCGCACGAAAAATCTATTACAGCAACCCGAACTGGAATGGTTGAGAAAGGCAATGACCTTGGTTCCTCCTATGTGAAGATGATTCAAGTACCCAAAGTAGCCATGATTTTTGGCGATGCAACATCTTCATTAAGCGCTGGCGAAACATGGCATTTTTTCGAAAAAGAGCTCAACTTGCCAATTACCCAAATTCATCCCAAT
>CAMBMC010000075.1 GCA_945868555.1 Chitinophaga pinensis
CAATGCGCGCATTCACACCATGACAGACGACACAAAAGTCTACGAAGCCATGGCCATTAAAGATGGTAAGTTGCTTGAAGTTGGTCCTGAGCGACAGATTTTAAACAAGTATTCCGCTGAAGAAGAAATGGATGCCGGTGGAAAAGACATTTACCCTGGTTTAACCGATGCACATGGACACCTTTTGTCCTACGCTAAGCAAAAGTTAAGTGTGAACCTTGTTGGATGTAAATCCTTTGATGAACTGCTTGTTCGTACCGAAAAATACCAAGACCGATACAAACGAAAGTTCGTCGTAGGTAGCGGCTGGGACCAGTCACTCTGGGGAACCAATGATTTACCAACTAACGAAGGTCTCAATCGTTTGTTTCCAAACACACCTGTTTGTCTGTACCGCATTGACGGTCATTCTCTTTTGGCCAATGATGCCGCGTTGAAAAAAGCCGGTATCGGTCCTGAATCAAACATCAGCGGTGGCATCATCCATGTGAAAGATGGAAAATGTACCGGTTTATTGGTGGACAATGCCATGGAGCCGATGAACCGTCTTATCCCCCCTTTTTCGCGCAAAGAAATCAAATCAGCGATTCTCGAAATTCAACAAGAATTGTTTCAATACGGCATAGTTGGTGTGCATGAAGCAGGTATTGAGTTCGCAGACATTTCACTGTTCGAAGAGCTGATCGACTCCAAAAAACTTCAACTTGAGGTCTATGCGATGCTTTTACCCAGCAAAGCAAATATGGACTTCGTGCGAAAGCAGGGGAAATACCGCCACAAAAACCTCATCATTCGGAGTTTCAAAGTGATGGGCGATGGCGCATTGGGTTCGCGGGGTGCCTTTTTGAAGCAGCCCTACAGCGATCAACACAATCACTTCGGAGTACTCACAACTCCGATTGGAGAGATGAAACGCATTGCTAATTTCTGCGAGGCCAATGACTATCAAATGAATACCCATGCCATTGGCGATTCAACAAACCGCATCTTATTGGACATCTACAAATCCATCTTCGAGGTAAAACCCGATCATCGTTGGAGGATTGAGCATGCGCAAGTTGTTGACCCAATAGATTTTGTGTTGTTTTCAAATTATGGTGTTTTTCCATCTGTTCAGCCAACCCATGCGGTCAGTGATCAGCGCTGGGCAGAGCAACGATTGGGAAAAGAACGTATGGCTGGAGCCTATGCCTACAGAACGTTATTGGAGAAATACGGAATGTTGGCTATTGGAACCGACTTTCCAGTTGAGTTGACCGACCCATTCTTAACGATTCAAGCAGCCGTGAAACGCAAAAACGGTGAGAACTTTCCTGCTGGTGGCTTTTACTCCAATGAGGCCATTACTCTTGAAGATTGCATGAAAGGAATGACCATCTGGGCTGCATTTGCCTCCTTTCAAGAGAACCGAACAGGATCCTTAGAAAAGGGAAAAGAAGCAACCTTTGTCATATTCGAGCATTCTATTCAAGCCGGCGAGACCTACGATCCTAATTTTGCCAACCATGTATTCATTCGTGGGAAGAAGGTTTATAGCACAGATTATTAAATGTTTAGAAAGAAGGACAAGAAACCAATTTGAATTGTTGAATTTTCGGCTTGCACGTGAGGTTGATACCGAGCGAAATTTCGTGTGAACCACCTGATACGATATTATTCAGTTTTGATACTGTAACATCGTAACTGTAGCCCAATTTAAAACGTCCTGTATTGATTCCCATTGTGATTATGAATGCATCTTTATTTCGGTACCACACACCCATAGTGAATGCGCTGTATTTAAAGTAGGTGCCGATATTTAATTCTTGAAAACCATTTTGATTTTGGTAAATAATATTCGGCATTATGGACGTTTTACTCGAGTACTTAGATTTTCCACCAATTTTAATTTCCGCTCCCATGTGAACTGTAGTGCGCATTGGCAGTATAGATTCTCCAACAATCATTGATTCATTCATCGGAACCATATGATGAAATGCCGCTCCAGCAAAAAAATTCTTGTTAAAGAACACAAACCCTGATGATGCATCGAAAAATCCTCTTGAACCACCTCTAGGCACATCACCAGTAGAATAAATAAAACCACGTCGCGGATCAATCATATCTCCAAACGTTAATTTATCCCAATCGAGTGATTTTTGAATCCATGCAGCACGCGCGCCAACCTGCAGTTTCCACCTACGGCCCAATTTTAAATGATATGAATAAATTAAGCCCAACATGGAGGTTTTAATTGTTCCTTGTCCTTGTTGATCATTGGTCACAAGAATCCCAATTCCTCCTGAAATATTGCTGAAATAGCTATCCCAAGAAGCGCTGGTTGTCACATAATTTCCTGACAAATTGGGCCATTCGTTCCGGTAGTTTGATGCAAAGCGCGAACAACCGTATGAGCCAGCCAAAGCTGGATTCAAATACAATGGGTTCGCATAAAACTGCGTGAAGGTTGGGTCTTGACCAAATGAAGTGCTTGAAACCAAAAGTGCGGTGATGAAGAGTAGTTTTTTCATAATTTATAGATTTAGGAGACGCTGCCCCATGCGGTTTGGTTTAGTTAGGATGCGAATAGTCAATTGATGTGATAAAAATTGTTTCCCGAAGACTTCTGAATGCGTTAAATCCGCATTGTAAGCCAACATGAAATGGTTGAATTTGACTCCTAAGGACACTGCAGGATCGAGTTGTGAAGAAATCGCTCCTCCCACTGTAATCCATTGGTAGCGTAGATTTACACCCAACCATGCCTCTTTCAATGTCTCATATTGCTGATACACGAGGTACGGAGAAACGCCGAAGTGCTCCTTGCGTGACTCGTAATCCGTTCCTAGTGTAGCAATGAAGTATTGCCCAGAGCGTCGAATGTCTGTCAAATTGCTTGAGTAAATGTTGTCGGTGTGTTTCAATAAATTATCCCCTTGAACGCTGGCATAGAACCAACGGGTGTTTACAGAAAGTCCTAATCCCAAGTCGCGGTACCACAAGGAACGACCAATTGGCATTTGTCCAACAGCATAAAACTGATGTGGATTTAAACGCTCCATTTCAACCATTGATCCCGTCTGAATTTTTGTTGGATCAATTGTTTTGTTGCCCATCGTGAAGCGGAATGACGGTTCAACGATGACATTTCTGCTCACAGAGAATTTAGGTGAATAGGTGAATGATGAGTGTATGTTTTGGATTCCACCATTGGCATATTGTGAATGACTAAGCACAAGCCCTAGTCCTCCGCGCATGCCGTATGAATAACCATCCACGGAGACGCTATTCATCAGCTGCTGATTTGGCTGTCCGGCCCACTGCAGACGTGAAATCGTTTGAACACGTGTGGCCAACAATGTTCCAACTGAACCAAAATTCACCTCTGTAGGCTGCATTCCAGGTAGATGATAATGTGGATCTTTCAAGTTCTTCAAGGCAATTGGATTGTCCAACATGCGACTCACTGCGCGACCTGCTTGACGAAGTTTTGAGGCAAAGCTTTCTTTGTAGAAACTATGTGTTTGACTTGTTCTCAGTGTTGTCGTAGTTTTTACCTCTTGTTCAGAAACTGTCTCGTTGATTGCCACATCCTGAATCACTTTTTCTGTAAGCTCAGATTGCTCATTGATTGCATCTACTTCTTCTTTCTTTTCAGCAGTTACTGACTTATCTTCCTCTTGTTTGGAAAGAGGCACCACCGTTGTTTGCTCATTTATTTGCTGTAAAGAACTGAGGTGAGTTGAATTTTCATTCGTCACATTGTTAGGCGAATCAATTGTGTTTGCCATTTCACCTGAAGCCATTTCTACATTTGATCGATCAGTTTGCTCAACAACTTGATTTTGGATGGCTTGAGGAACAACTTCCAGCAAAGTTGAAATTGCTGTTGCAGCCATGGTTCCTGCGCCTGTAAGATCTTCCGATGTCGTTCGCGTTTCGGCCGACTGAAGATCGACTATATCTATTATTTTCTTCGTTTCCCTTTGTGAAGTAAAAACCGCAGTTGATTGCTCTTCTGCTGATGGCCAATACATTACTGTTCCCAAGGCAATAATTCCAGCGATGGATGCCATTCCCATGGACATGAAAAGTCCTACTGGTCGGCGGCGAATGATTTTGTTTGTGTGCGGATAAGCTACTTCAAAATCGTCCACTTTCGACAATTCCCACATATCGCGGTCAACATCCAGTTCAGGATGCTGAATCAGAAAAGTCTCCAGTTGTGCCACTTGTTCCTCACTAAGGTTACCCTCCATGAGCTCAAAAAGCCAACGATCGATGTTAGAAAATGATGGATTGCTCATACGAGTTGTGTCAAACCTTTTAACTGCTTTTTAATTTTATTCCTCGCTCTAAACAAATAGACCTTCACTTGGGAAGGTGAAAGTTCAAGAATATCGCCTATTTCATCATAGCTATATCCTTCGAGATCCCGCAACAGAATAATACTTTTCTGTACAGGGGGAAGTATACTTACAGCGCGGTCAACGACTTGTTTTGATTCGAATACACTACGTTCTATTTTTGCTGTTTCAGGAATCAAATCGTCTCCCGGCAAAATCATACGTTGTTTTTTCATCACATAATTAATCATTGCATTGTGTGCTGTTGTAAACATCCAGGCCTTGGCCTTCTCCGCTTCCACTTTCTTTCGGTTGATCCAGAGTTTTTCAAAAACATCTTGTACAATATCTTGGGCATCTTCAGAATTCCGAAGAAACTTCAACGCAAAGCCGTAAAGTTTACCGCTGTGCGTGCAGACTGCAATATTGTATTCTTGTCTTTTCAAAACAGTGTTCCGAGGTAGCAGTTAAAACAATTTGATAACTCTTAAAGTTACATGGTGAACGATATTTACATCGTTTTAAGTTACAAATCTATAAACGGTTTATCAAACCGAGTCGTTGAACGAATATTTAGTGGTTTCGGCTGAACAAATTCTAGTTTCTACCGAACACTTTTTTAGCAAAAAAATAAATACATTTAACATTCTAAAACTGAAGTACTATGATAGAAGCAAATCGCTTATTCGATATTCCTTATTACCAGCAACGCACCTACCCAAATTCAGGGATGTTCGTGACGAAGAAAGAAGGCTCATGGCACAAAATGTCGTGTGATGAATTTTTGAACGAGGTCATGATCGTTTCCCGAGGATTGATTGCTTTAGGCGTGAGTAAAGGCGATAATGTTGCATTGGTTTCATCTAACCGTGTGGAGTGGAATGTCATGGACATTGCAATCCAGCAAATTGGAGCCATTGTAGTTCCTCTGTATCCAAACATTTCAGAAAGTGATTACAAATATATTCTGAACGATGCAGGAGTGAAAATGTGCGTGGTCAGCACGCTAGACCTTGTTACAAAAATCACACATGTTCGTGGCGATGTTCCAAGCTTGACCAATTTATACACTTTTGATTTGATTGACGGATTTGACCATTGGAACCTCATACATGCGCAATCTCAAGAGATCGAGGAGTCAGATGTTCAGGCACGAATGAACGAAGTAAAAAGTCATGATTTAGCAACAATCATTTACACCTCTGGAACAACTGGAAATCCAAAAGGAGTTATGCTTTCGCACCACAACATCCTCGCCAATGTGTCGGGATGTAAGGAGCCAATTCCAGCGGACAACACTTCGAAAGTACTTACCTTCTTACCTGTTTGTCATATCTATGAGCGCATGTTGCATTACCTCTACATGTACATTGGTTGTTCGATTCATTTCGCCGAATCAATGGAAACCATTGGTGACAATATCCGTGAAGTAAAACCAGATGTTTTTTCGGCAGTTCCGAGACTCATTGAAAAGGTGTTCGACCGCATCATGGCCAAAGGGGACGATTTGACAGGAATCAAGCGCAGACTTTTTTTCTGGGCTGTAGGTTTAGCTGAAGAATACGATGTTGTAGGCAGAAGCTGGTGGTACAACTTCCGTCTTTCAATTGCCCGAAAATTAATTTTTTCGAAATGGCAAGAAGCGCTTGGTGGAAACGTACGCGCTATTGCTTCGGGGAGTGCTGCACTTCAACCTCGCCTAGCACGTATTTTCCTTGCGGCTGA
Organism: Chitinophaga pinensis; assembly: GCA_945868555.1. Lineage (GTDB taxonomy): Bacteria > Bacteroidota > Bacteroidia > Flavobacteriales_D > Crocinitomicaceae > M0103. Next base: position 6,051 of record CAMBMC010000075.1, read on the forward strand.
CATTCCTATTCTTGAAGGATATGGTCTGACTGAAACCTCTCCTGTAGTCTCTGTAAACTCATTTATCCGCGGCATTCGCATCGGTACTGTCGGAGCATTGATTGACGATGTTCACGTTCGCATTGCCGAGGATGGAGAAATTTTAGTGAAAGGCCCGAATGTCATGATGGGTTATTACAATTTACCGGAGGCGACAGCCGAAGCGATTGATACTGAAGGATGGTTCCACACAGGTGACATCGGAATGTTTGTTGAAGATAAATTTTTAAAAATTACCGACCGAAAGAAGGAGATTTTCAAAACCTCAGGCGGAAAATACATTGTTCCACAAGCGATGGAGAATAAGTTCAAGGAATCTCGTTTTATTGAACAAATCATAGTGATTGGCGAAGGAGAAAAGTTCCCATCCGCATTCATTGTTCCGAGTTTTGCATTTGTCAAAGAATGGGCACAGCGCAAGGGAATAGATTTAGGTGATGGCAGCAATCATTCTATTGCAAAAGACAACCACGTCATTGGTCGCATTCAGGAAGAAATCGACGAATTCAATAAAGGGTTCGGTAACTGGGAACAAATCAAAAAATTCGTTCTCCTTGACAAAGAGTTTTCTATTGAAGCTGAGGAATTGACACCAACTTTAAAATTGAAGCGCAAGAAAATTTTGGAAAGGTACCAAAAGGAATATGCGACAATTTACGCTTAAATTTAAAACGAGCATTAGGGTTTCTTGACTGTAAATTTAACCGTGACGTAATGGAATTCAGGGAAATACACAGCTTCCTCGAATTTTAATTTCATGGCATAATTGCGAACTTTTATTCGAATAGGCGTCGATGTGATTGTGGTGCCCTCTGCGATGTATTTCCCCGAGGTCACCTCACCTTTCCGATTGACAGCCAATGACATTACGACCGTTCCCGTGTAGAGGCTGTCTGTCACAGTAAAATTGGATATTGAAATCATTTTTCGACCATCATCCACTAAGCTTCCTCCTATAATTTGTGCGGTAGATATGCCAGTTATGCTTAAAAACAGGATGAGAAAAAGAGCTTTCATAGTCGTAAAGTTTACCGCGAAGGATACGCAATAAGCTCCTAAATGTTACAAAAAGAAATTATTCACTCTCCGCGCCTCTGCGGCAAAAAAGAAGAGTAGCAAATGAGTTTCAAGGAGCACTAGATTATTATCAACCATAGAGCCGCAGAGAACACAAAGAACACAGAGTTTTTTTATTGTAAAGATGACAATGGGCATTAAAGAGATGTTTCATTTTTTTCTCTGTGCCTCTGCTGTAAAAAAGAAAAATTGAATGGCGTTTGGTAAATCAAGCAATCTTACCCCAATCAGGTCTGCTTTTCAATATTTCGCGCAAAATCTCCTTCAAAGTCAAATGTTGTGGACGTTCCAAGCCCGGATCAAGTTCCAATAAAGCCCTAGCTTCATCACGCGCCATGATGACAATTTGTCCATCTCTCGAAAGATCAGCGATGCGCAGGTCCAAGGCACCACTTTGTTGGGTTCCCATCAAATCACCTGGACCCCTCAATTGCAAATCCACCTCTGCGATTTCAAATCCATCATTGGTGCGAACCATAGTCTCCATTCGGCGTGTAGATTCCTTGGATAGTTTTATCCCCGTCATCAAAATACAAAACGATTGTTCAGCCCCTCGGCCAACTCGTCCCCGCAACTGGTGGAGCTGCGACAATCCAAAACGTTCAGCGCTTTCAATGATCATCACTGAAGCGTTTGGTACGTTGACCCCAACCTCGATGACTGTTGTGGCCACCATGATTTGCGTTTCACCTTTGATGAAGCGTTGCATTTCATAATCTTTATCCTCCGGCTTTAATTTTCCATGGACTATGCTCACTTTATAATCAGGCAATGGGAAAGAACGTGTTATCGCTTCGTAACCACTCATTAAATTGTTGAAGTCAAGAGTTTCTGATTCATTGATTAGCGGATAAACGACGTAAATCTGACGGCCTTTAGCAATTTCTTCCTTCATGAAACCAAACACACGCAAGCGACTTGCTTCATAGCGATGCACCGTATTCACTGGTTTTCTTCCAGGAGGAAGTTCATCAATGACAGAAACCTCAAGGTCACCATAGAAGGTCATCGCTAAGGTGCGAGGAATCGGTGTAGCGGTCATAATCAATACATGAGGAGGAATAGTATTCTTCTTCCACATTCGAGCGCGCTGAGCCACACCAAAACGATGTTGTTCATCGATAACCACCACTCCTAGATTTTTAAACTGGACCGCATCCTCTAACAAGGCATGCGTCCCTATGAGGATGTGAATTGAACCATCTTCGAGACCTTCATGAATTGAAACTCGGTCTTTTTTCTTCACAGACCCTGTCAATAATGACACCTTTACGGGCATATCTTTCAAGAATTCAGACAGTGTCTCAAGGTGCTGTGAGGCAAGAATTTCGGTCGGGGCCATCAATGCAGTTTGAAATCCGTTCCCTATAGCAATAAGCATTGTCAGCAAAGCGACCAAAGTTTTTCCACTTCCTACATCGCCTTGTAAAAGTCGGTTCATGTGTTGACCAGAAATAAAATCCTTTCGTATTTCCTTGATCACCCTTTTTTGTGCCCCCGTCAATGGGAAGGGCAAATACTCTTGATAAAACTGATTAAAAATCGCGCCTACCTCATTAAAAACAAAACCTTTCGATTTTTGAGCTGTAATTGATTTTCTCAGTAACAACTCCAATTGCAGAAAGAACAATTCCTCAAACTTTAAACGCAGACGCGCCCGGTGAAAGTCATTTTCTACTGAAGGAAGATGAACAAGTATGTATGCAGATTCTCTTGGAATAAGGTGATGTTTGTTGAGTATAGTAGAAGGAATTGTTTCTGCTAATTTACCTTTGACTTGAGAAACAAGTGTTGCAGTCAATTTTTCAATTCCTTTTGAATGCAAGCCTTTTGCTGTCAATTTCTCCGTTGTAGAATACACTGGCTGCAGTCCCGTCTTTAAGAGAACATCTTTCCACTCCGTCAATTCAGGGTGAGGCATATTCCATGAGCTTCCATAGATTTTCGCTTTCCCATAAAGTTGGTATTCAATGCCTATTTTTAAAAGTGGCTTGATCCATCTTATCCCTTGAAACCAGATCAAGTCAATGATACCACTCTCATCTTGAAATTTTGCGGAAAGTTTCTTGGTTCGTCCGACACCGCTTTCAGAAACAGCAATGATACGTCCTCGGAGCTGAGCGGCAGTTTCCATGGTTGAAAGTTCCGAAACGGTGACATAACGTGAACGATCGATGTAGCGAAATGGAAAATGGTTTAGTAGGTCAGAAAATGTATGAATTCCCAATTCCTGACGAAGGAGTTCGGCCCGCTGTGGACCGACACCTTTCAAGAACTCGATGGGGGTTTTCAGAAAATCATTCACTCCGTAAATATAGAAAAACTCTCGTTTTTATTCATCAAAAAACCCCGGACGAACCAGGGCCTTTTGTACAGTATTTTTATTTTTTAATCATTTAAAGTTTTCCAAGAT
>CAMBMC010000076.1 GCA_945868555.1 Chitinophaga pinensis
GGACAGCACTTGTGTTTGTTCTTTTGCTTTTTGTCATCACTAAATTCATTTGGAAGCCTATTCTTTCTATGGTGAATGAGCGTGAGCAAAAAATCGCTGAGTCACTAGAATTGGCCGAACGCACGAAAGAAGAAATGAAATCGCTGCAAGCGGAAAACGAAAATATTTTGAAGCAAGCACGTGCTGAGCGCGATGGCATGTTGAAAGATGCGCGTGAGGTTGCTGCGAAAATGGTAGAAGATGCGAAGGCTGGTGCGAAAACAGAGTCCGAAAAAATACTCATCGCAGCACGTCAGTCCATTGAATCTGAAAAAGCAGCTGCAGTAGCAGAGTTGAAAACACAGGTTGCTTCATTTGCTTTGGAAATTGCAGAGAAAGTAATCCGTGGTGAATTGTCATCGGATGACAAACAAAAAATGCTTGCAGAGAAATTGGCAAGTGATATCAACATGAATTAATTCGGTCGCATGAAAAGCACGAAAGCAGCATCCCGCTACGCGAAAGCCCTACTTGAACTTGCCATCGAGAACAAGATGGTTGATGCCATTGCGAAAGACATGCAACACCTTGCATCAGTGTGTGCAGAGAACCCTGATTTTATCAAGTTTCTGAACTCACCGGTCGTGCGTGCAGACAAGAAGATCGCCATTTTCAAAGAAATCTTCGGTCAATTTGAACAACTATCTACGCTTTTTGTGAATTTAATCTTCACGAATCGTCGTGAGTTTTTATTCGCTGAAATTGCGGGGTCGTTCAATGATCAAGTAAAGACCTACAAAGGAATTGTTCCTTTGACCATCACTTCCGCATCTGCATTAAATGTAACGACAAAAGAAGCAATTCTTTCCAAAATTCGTGGTGCAGTGACAGGTGAATTGGAAATCACTGAAGAAATTGATCCTGAATTGATTGGTGGATTCATCGTTCGCATGGGCGATACCCAAATTGATGCGTCGATTTCCAATCAGCTCAACAACTTAAAACAACGCTTAACAAAATAACACGCCTTAGGCGAAAATCAATAATTTGACATAGACATGGCAGATGTAAAACCAGCAGAAGTTTCTGCAATTTTAAGAGAACAGCTTTCAGGATTCCGTTCTGAAGCTGAACTTCAAGAGGTAGGTACCGTTCTCCAAGTGGGTGACGGAATTGCTCGTATTTACGGATTGAACGGTGTTCAGTACGGTGAGCTTATCGAGTTCGATGGTGGACTTCAAGGAATCGCATTGAACCTTGAGGAAGACAACGTTGGAGCAGTATTGCTTGGACGTTCTTCGGACGTAAAAGAAGGAGATACTGTAAAACGATTGGGTCGGATCGCATCGGTGAAAATCGGTGATGGTATGGTTGGTCGTGTAGTAGATACATTGGGAATGCCTATCGATGGGAAAGGACCAATCACTGGTGAACTTTACGAAATGCCGATCGAGCGCAAAGCTCCAGGGGTTATCTTTCGTCAGCCGGTAACGGAGCCTCTTCAAACAGGGATCAAAGCGGTAGATGCGATGATTCCAATTGGACGTGGACAACGTGAGTTGATTATTGGTGACCGTCAAACAGGTAAAACAACTGTTGCGATCGATACCATCATCAACCAACGTGAGTTTTACGACCGCGGTGAGCCTGTATTCTGTATCTATGTTGCCATCGGACAGAAAGGTTCTACTGTAGCTGGTATCGTGAAGAAATTCGAAGATGCAGGTGCAATGGCCTACACAGTGGTTGTTGCTTCAAACGCATCTGACCCTGCTACCATGCAGTTTTACGCGCCAATGACAGGAGCTGCGATCGGAGAATTTTTCCGTGACTCAGGACGTCCCGCATTGATCGTTTATGATGACTTGTCAAAACAAGCGGTAGCTTACCGTGAGGTTTCATTGTTGCTTCGTCGTCCTCCGGGCCGTGAGGCATACCCAGGTGACGTATTCTACCTTCACTCCAGATTGTTGGAGCGTGCAGCGAAAATCATCTCTGATGACAAAATTGCAGCACAAATGAATGACCTTCCAGCATCATTGAAAGGAATCGTTAAAGGTGGAGGATCATTGACTGCACTCCCAATCATTGAAACACAAGCGGGTGACGTTTCTGCATATATCCCAACAAACGTGATTTCGATTACGGACGGACAGATTTTCTTGGAGTCTGACTTGTTCAACTCAGGTATTCGTCCAGCGATCAACGTTGGTATCTCTGTATCTCGTGTTGGAGGTTCAGCACAAATTAAGTCCATGAAGAAGGTTGCGGGTACATTGAAGCTTGACCAAGCACAGTACCGCGAATTGGAAGCATTTGCGAAGTTCGGATCTGACCTAGATGCGGCGACTAAATCTGTATTGGATAAAGGAGCACGTAACGTGGAAATCTTGAAGCAACGCGAAGGTGACCCATTCCCAGTTGAAAAGCAAATTGCAATCATCTACTTAGGAACAAATGGTTTGCTTCAGCGCGTTCCAATTTCGAAAGTGAAAGAATTTGAAAAAGAGTACTTGAACTATTTAGATGCAAAACATGCAGATGTATTGGTAGCACTTAGAGCCGGAAAATATACGGACGAGATTACAGACACATTGAAGCGTGTAGCGAAAGAACTCACTGATAAATATTAATACGCATTGTCAATTTAACCATTGTCAATAAAGGGATATGCCAAGTCTTAAAGAAATACGAAACAGAATCCAATCCGTGGGTTCAACCATGCAGATCACTTCGGCCATGAAGATGGTTTCTGCAGCCAAATTGAAGCGTGCACAAGATGCCATTACGCAAATGCGCCCGTATTCACAAAAGCTGCAAGAAATTCTTAGTAACCTAAGTGCAACATTGGACCTGTCTGAAAATGCCTACTCCGAAGCACGCGACGTGAAAAAGACACTTATTGTCGGAATCACATCAAACCGTGGTCTCTGTGGTGGATTCAACAACAACATCATCAAACGGACAAACATCCTGGTGAATGAGGAGTTGAAAGGACAAGAAGTTTCTGTACTCTGTCTTGGAAAGAAAATTCGCGATTCCTTCAAGCGTTCGGATGCCTACTACATCAATGATGTCATTGCTCCAGTTGAAGACATTTTCAATCAACTTTCTTTTGACAACGTGGCGATCATCGCTGCAGACTTGATGGATCGTTTCAAGAAAAAGGAATTCGACCGCGTGCTTGTGGTGTACAATCAGTTTGTAAACGCTGGTTCTCAAAACGTCATGACAGAGCAGCTTTTACCGATCGTTCCTACCGTACAAAAAGACCTAAGTTCAACGGGGGACTACATCTTCGAACCGTCAAAAAATGAAATCGTTGACGAGTTGATCCCGAAATCATTGAAAATTCAGTTGTTCAAAGCCATCCTTGATTCGAATGCAGCGGAGCATGGCGCGCGTATGACCGCGATGCACAAAGCAACGGACAATGCGAAAGACTTGGAGAAAAGCTTGAAATTGAGCTACAACAAAGCACGTCAAGCTTCCATTACCAATGAAATCCTCGAGATTGTTGGTGGTGCAGAAGCATTGAATTCGTAAGAAAAGAAAATACATGATGAAAGCGGTGTCCAATGGGTACCGCTTTTTTTGTGCCTTAACGCAAGCAGAAGCTCAATACAGCATCTAGGAATTCTTCAGGAGCCTCGGCGTGCACCCAATGTCCAGCGCCAGTGATCGTCACCAACTGAGAGTCCGCGAAGCGTTCCTCCAATTCTGCGATGTCCTCATCTCTTATGTAGCCCGACAGTTCGCCACGAATAAACAGCGTTGGCAACATCACCTCAATCTCAGGGACCTCAGCCAGCACTTCCGCCATCTTCGTTTCCAATACGGGAAGGTTCATGCGCCACGCCAACTGCCCTTTCTCTTTCCAGTAAAGGTTCTTCAAAATGAATTGACGAACACCGTCCGAGTCGATGTGTTGCTTTAAAATGGCTTCAGCCTCGCTTCGTACCTTGATCCTTTCCAAATCGATGGCATGCATCCCAGCGATGATGTGGTCGTGGTGCTGCGGATAGGCTTTCACGCCGATGTCCACCACAATCAATTTTTCTAAGTACGAAGGGAAACGCTGCGCGAAATTCACGGCGACCTTCCCTCCCATCGAATGTCCAAGAAGAATTACTTTCGACAACTTCAAGGAATTAAAAAGTTCCTTGAGGTCTTCCGCCATTAACTCGTACGAAAACTCATCGCTCCACGGCGAATGGCCATGGTTCCGCAAATCCACCAGGATCACACGGTAATATTCAGACAAGCGCTTTGCGTGTGTTTGCCAATTGTCAGAAAACCCGAACAAGCCGTGTAAAATCACCAAGGGTTGACCTTGGCCCATTTCCCTGTAATACAATTCCATCTGAGAAATTTAGTACACCGAATCACTCATAATCGCCTCGATGTAATTCAAGATCTTCTCCCGACCGAAAGCAGATTCACTCGATGTCGTAAACACTGGAGGTAAAGCCTCCCACGATTGCAGCATCACCTTTTTGTACTTCGCCAAGTTCTTTTGCAGGGCACTCGACGACAGTTTATCTATCTTCGTGAAGATCATCGAAAACGGAATCTCCTTCGATCCACACCAATTCATGAAATCCAAGTCAATTTGTTGTGGCTCAAGACGGCTATCGAGTAAGACAAACACGTTCATCAAGGGCGCGCGCTTCGTGAGGTAATCCACAATGAATTTCTCCCATTTCTCCCGCTGCACCTTCGACGCCTTCGCATAGCCATATCCAGGCAAATCGACCACATACCATTGTTCATTCACAATAAAGTGGTTGATCAGCTGAGTTTTTCCCGGACGGCCGGAGGTCTTTGCCAAATTCTTTTGTTCCATCAACATGTTGATGAGTGAGCTCTTCCCCACATTGGAACGCCCGATAAAGGCAAACTCTGGTTTCCCGTCCGTTGGACAGAGGGTATGGTTGGTATTCGAAATGACGAACGTTGCAGTTTTGATTTTCATGATGGGGCAAAGATACGAGTAAAGAACAATGTTGGTGTGGTGCTTCGCCTTAAATTCCGTGTTTGGTGGATGGAGCGTGGAACTTTGGTTGGAACATGGAGCATGGAGCATAGAACATGGATTTATTTCTCACTCACAAGCCGAGGGCGATCTATGCTCTATCAGCGCAGCGGTCTATGTTCCATCAACGCAGCACGGAGAAATCGTTAGGACTTCCCTATGCCTTTCAAGCATTCGTTGGCTTAGAGGACTAAGAACTCCACGGTATAAAAGGGATATTCATCTCTACCTTATTTAAATTGCACTTTTTTTTCTTGTCAATCCTAAATCACTTTGAAAGTTTAACCTTATATTCATAGTGGCTACAATGATGTCAAATTACAAACCAGCCCCAAATGAAAGAAGAAACTACAGCAAAAGATATAGAATCGCTAGTTGAAGATTCAACACCTGATTTGCGAATAAAAAGTGCAAGTTTGAGGGCGCACCCAAATTCACGCTTGGATACAATGGATAGAAAACGTCATCCGTTGTATGATGAAAGTATTCCGTATCGCGACATGTCCGATGCTTCAACGAAAAAAGAAAGTATTCGTCAGTTAATTGAAAAGCTAGACGTAACAAATAGTTTACGCTACCAACGCACCATTGAAGACACGTATTGCAATGTGTATTCTTACGATTTTTGCTACTTCTCAAAAGTTTATTTGCCCACAGTTTGGTGGACAGACGAATCGCTTGAAAAAATACTCAATGGGCAAGAAGTGATTCCTGTTTTGGAAGATACGGTTGAACCTATATACTCTAGTGCGATACATGATTGGTTTTTAGAGTGGGGAGCTTCTTTTGGATGGAAACGAATGACAAGTCTCGACGAAATCCAACAAAAAGTAAATGAAGAGGGCGGAATTGGGATGATCTGTGCAAAAAGAAAAATCAAAGGACTTTCTGGCCACATCGTACCTATCGTTCCTGAAACGAATGAAAAAAAAGCCTATCGAGAAAATGGCGTTGTGATTTATCCATTGCAGTCGCAAGCAGGAAAACGGAATTTCAACTATTTTTCAAAAGCACGAAAAGACTGGTGGAATCATGAGCGCTATTCCTCTTATGTCTTTTACTATCATGATTGAGCAAAAACTATTCAGTCAAACCAATTGTTATAAAGCTTAACAAGCCTATAAATTAGATGGAAATAAATCAGAAAAATAACTATTACTGGGGAATTGGATTAGAAAACGAAACCTACATGCAATTCGAAGAATCTTTAATCGTTTCTGGTGCATTTATTCAGGAAAAAATTGGCTGTGAACGCTATAGTATCGATTATCGCAAGTGCTATAAATCAGGTAACCTTGCGCTTGTTTTAGAAAGTTTAGATAAGGATAAAAATTTCAAAATAAGTCGAATGATCAACAGTCATTCACTAGACAAACTGGACATAAACTATCAGCACAAGACCTTAGCATTTACGAAACCATTGATTGATAATCCTGAGTATCTTGGCAAATCAATTCTCGAAGTGTTTCTGGAAGACCAGCCATACAATATTCAAAGTATGCTGACACAGAAGAACAATCCAATGGGATCGGTAAATTTTGATGGAGATTCGATTGAATTTGTTACTAAATACTTTGAAAACAGAACAATTTCAGATTCTTGTGAGGAATTAAAAGCTACCAAGAAGCTTTTCATCGATAAAATAAACCAATCATCTGTTCTACCTGAAAAGTTAAACTTTCCCAAGTATAACATAGGTCTAAACATGTTTATGTCTAATCAGGAAAACATTGTTTTGTTCAATAATGGAACTTACCATTTTCACATTACCTTGCCTACATTGACAGAAAACAGTAGAATCGTTGATTATCCTAAATTCGACGAAACACATTCCAAGGCCATCTATTTACTGCAATGGTTTGAGCCTTTTTTTATTGCTACATTGGGAAGTCCAGATATCATGGCAACAATCAGCAAAAAGTATCAACTGAACGAAACTTTCGCGCTCGGTTCGATGCGAAATGTCATGTCTCGTTATACGGGAGTTGGTACGTTCAATAAAGCGATGTCAAAAGGAAAGATTCTTACGTATCAACTAGAAGAATTTAGAAAACTCTTAAAGTTCAACAAAGAAGAAAATATTTGGTGGCGCGATCAAGTCGAATTGGCCTTGGGTTACGAATTACTTTCAGATATCGGACTTGATTTTAACCAGGAAAAAATGTACCAAAGTGGCTTTGAATTTAGAAGCTTTGACGAATTTCCTGCCAGTTATTTAAACGATGTTCTTCAAGCAATTGTCTTAATTTGTGAGCATTCATTGAATCTTCAACATGTCATGTGGGGACATGACAGTATAGTTTGGAATAATTTAGTTTTCAAATCGTTAAAAAACGGATTTCTAACTGAAATCTCTGAAGAAGAAAAGGCAGAGTTACTGGACTTATTGCAACTTATCGATCCCTCCGATGCGCATGCTAAAGAACTTAAAAATGAATTTGATGATATCGTATTATTGGATAAATTTTTCTTTAAAATTTTAGCCGTGTTGCATGACAAATACAAAGACAACAACACCTGTGTCGACGCCATGAATGGTGGAAAAACAACTTCACCACCCAAATGGGAGAATTTTAATCAATACCAAGTAGAACAACATCAACAACAAATTGAAGGTGTGCAATAATAAAATTGTTTTGATTTTATTCAAATCAACTAAAGAATTCAGCTGTCCGAATTATGCGAAGCGAATCATGAATACCTTTGAAAACTTTAAAAGCATGGCTCAATAAAAAGGACTGACCAAAAAAAGTAGCTACTTTTATTCATGTAATTTAGTTCATCAAAACCAAATTACACTTAAAGCGGGAAATCCTTTGCGGGAAATCCCGCTTTTCAAAAAGTTTTATCGGACACTAGTGAATAGAAATCATTCGAGAAGAACTAAGTCATATAAACGAATACTATGAAGTGACGTTTGTATATGAAAAGAAACCATAATCTGCAATTAACAGCGGCCATTGTAAGACGACATATAATACCAATAAAAGGTATTGCTATAAACAAACAGAAATTTGAATTTCGTCACTCAAATTAATTAACAGAAATGAAAATAGAAGTAGTTCCCATTGCAATTATTTTATTAATTCCTTTTACAATATACTCTCAATCGGAGACGGATAATAAAAATTTGTTTTCGCCAGCCATTGAAGACAACTCGATGCTAATTGAAGAAGCGTATAATCAGGAAGACAGAGTTGTTCAGCATATCTCCAATTTTGTTTTTCTACCCAATCTTAAGGATAATTTCTTCTATGCCTTTACTCAGGAATGGCCCGCATTTGGATTAAAACATCAATTATCCTATACATTACAATATAACTCTTTCAATAAAGGAGCCGTCAATGGACTTGGCGACCTATTGATCAATTATCGTTATCAATTATCTTACAAGGAGAGTTTCGTTCTTTGTTCACCAAGGTTAAGTCTTATTATTCCAACTGGAAATAAAAATAAAGGTCTTGGATTCGGATCATGGGGATTGCAGACAAATTTGCCAATTTCAAAACGCTGGACAAATCATTTTATTAATCATATTAATCTTGGGACTACCTATTTGTTCAAGGTTAGAGAAGATGTAATTAATTTCAACAAACCGCTTGTGAGCTACTTTGGAGGGATTAGCTTAATTTGGCTTGTTACGGAAAAGTTCAATTTAATGCTTGAATGTCTTTCATTCATGAATGCCAATCCTGAACTCAACAATAAAGTAACTTATTCCAATCAAACCATTATTGCACCTGCCTTTCGATTAGCAGTTAATATTAATAACTTGCAGATTGTTCCCGGTTTTTCTCTTCCGATAACTTTCGCTGATAATTCAAAGACTGAAATCGGTGCTTTTCTCTATTTATCATTTGAACATAAATATTAATCCTACTCCAATACTTACATCAGCAGCAACAAATTGACTTAATTCGATTAAAGATTGACCGAGCTGAAAAATCTGGATTTACAAGCGATTCCAAATCTGAAATACTGAAGCAATCTAAAAAATTGCTGAATGGCTGAGTTTAAGATCAGCAATGTTACCAAAGAGGATCTGATTCGGATCCTTCATTATGGAGTTACGCAATTTGAAAACAAAACTATCTAGGATTGCAAACACTATTAATTTTAAAAATTGGCTCCTTCGCCAGGCGTGGTAAATTTATAAGCAAAATTATATCAAAGGAAATCACGCTTTTCAAAAAGTTTTATCGGACACCAGTGATTGAGAAATCTCATGAGTAGTGCTGGCATTGCCGATTCATTAATTTTTGGTTGGCGCACTGGCGAAATGGATCAATTTTTTCTATATGTCCTTCGAGAAGTACAATCAATCGTAAAATAACAAGAAATTAACCTTTTCAAGCAGAAAAATGAGTTAATTGCACCCCGAATTAAATTACACGTACAAGT
>CAMBMC010000077.1 GCA_945868555.1 Chitinophaga pinensis
ATTTCACCACTGCCATAAATGCTGCGTTGTCAGCGAATTTCAAGAATTCACGATCGTTTGCTGCTTTACCTTTCATTGAACCGTCTTTTGCGATGGCATTCTTCAAGTTACTTGCAGCTGCGTCTGCATTGTTAGAACGTGCAGCAGCAACAGCTTTTAAATAAAATCCTTGAGCTGAATCTTTGTCAGCTGAAGCATCGATTGACTTCATAGCTCCTTCAGCGTTTCCGTTCAACAATTGAGCTAGCGCTGCGTTGAATGATTTGTCAGTTCCGAAGCTAGAAACTGCATCAGCATAGTTTCCGTTTTGGATGTGAAGGATTCCCATGTTGTAGTTCACTTCTGAACCAGCACCTTTCGCTTGTCCAAGCAATTGTTTTGCTTTAGCGCGGTCACCTTTAACACCGGCTATTGCAGCCAAGTTGTTTTTAGAAATCGCGTTGTCTTTGATGCTATTTGCTTTCTCAAACTTCGCTTTCGCCTCATCCATTTTGTTTTGCATGTACAACACCGCACCTGCATTGTTGAATGCACGGTTATCATTTGGATAGTTATTACAAGCTACATTGTAGATTGCCAACTTTTGGTTCAAGTCTTTCACTAATGTTGCGGTAAACAACATTTCTTCAAGGTTCAATGAATCTGGAGTTGAAGCAGCAAGCGCTTTCAATTCTTCATCCGTGTAACCAGTAAGATCGTAGTTTACTATAACTTCACTTCTTCTCAATTTCGGGAAGATATTTTTATCTAGGTATGTAAATGTTTTACCCATGTTGCGCATTTCAGTCTCGCGTTGAGCAGGATCCGCTTGCATCTCAAGAACACGAATAACTAAGTTTTTTTCGTCTTCGTTCATTGTAGAAGTACTCAACTCTTTTTTGAAACCGTTGAAGTCTTCACCTTTACCATTCAATACATAGACCTCACCTTGTGCAGCTGTATTTTTTGATTTTTTAGCGAGGTCCATCATTGTTTTCTTTCCTGCTTCAGCACGCTCTGTTGACAATGAGTTGTTTTTGTCTTCTTCTCCTTCAGGTGAAGCATAACCAACAACATCTATTGTTTTGATAGCAATTCGTGCATTCGCTTGTGCTGCAACTAACCATGCAGAGTAATCAGTGATGTCTTTCTCTTTTAACTCAGTTGCTTTCACCAAAGATTTTCCTTTGTCAAAGTTCAATTGAGAAACAAACGTTTCAGGTGTTACTCGCTTAAAATCATCTTTAGCGAAAATCACTTTGAAATCTTTGTTAACAAGGTATGGTGTGATAATCGTTGCATCAGCGATTTTAGTTTCTGTAAATGCGCCTTCTTTTTCTTTACCTCCCTTGTATACTTTACCTGTTACTTTCAAATCAGCATTTTCCATGTCTGCTTTGTAAACTGTAACATCTTCGTAAACCATTTTTCCTCCTGGCTTATACTGAATAACGGAACCGTTACCAGTAGCTTTTTCTCCAAGTACAGTAACAGTTTTTAACGCCGTACTTCCTAACATTGGAGTGATTTCAGCACTCGCTTTTTTCTTAATCCCTTTCTCCGGGAAAGTTACTTCAACTCTCACACGGACAGAATCTCCGTGCATTTCAAGTGGGCTTGGCGTTACTTTGTATTGAAGGTCTTTCAAAAGGTCACAGCTCGATAGAAAGCTACCTGCAACAACCGCGAAAGCCAAGACTTTAATGCTTTGATTTTTCATAGTGTTTTATTTGTTCTTTACTAAATTTCGGGACAATATTACGCAATAAAATTGATGTTGTATAATTTGTAGAGCATATTTATTCATTGTTCTATTTTAATTCATAAATAGTTAATTCGCTTTTGTCTGAGCATTTTAAGGTCAGTTCCATGACCGATTTACAACTAACCGGGTCAATTGCATTGGGTTGAATGTCGCATAGCGGTCTTAACACGAAGATTCTCTCGCGAAATCGAGGATGCGGAATGCACAAATCGCTATTCTGTATAATTTTATTTTCAAATAGGATGATGTCCAAATCTATTGGGCGTGAGGTGTAAGCGCGGCTCGGGCTTTTTAATCGACCAAGATGACTTTCAATTTCTTTAAGCTCAATCAAAATGTCCTTTGGTTCCATTGTCGTTTGAACAACAATGCACCCATTTAGAAACAAGTTCTGTGATTCAAATCCTTGGGCCTTGTTTTCGTAGAAAGGCGAACACAATTGAAGTTGTCCAATTTTTGTTGTAATGCCTTGAATTGCTTCTTTTATAAAACGATCTCGATCACCTTGATTACTACCCAATGCAATGGTAACAAAACTCATTTCCATTCAAAGGTATTGATCATGCGAAGCAAGTCTGTCTTCAAATAGTTTAAACTTGGTCGAAGTGAATCGTAGTTTGGAGGTGTATTGAAATAGACAACACCACTCACAAAGGTTGTCGTTGAGTCTGTTAGGTAAAATTGAAAGGGTGATGCCACATCCCCTTGCAGCTCAAAGATGGTCCCAAAGACGCGTGCATCTGAACGGATGATATTTGAATCGTTGATTGCCGTTGCTTTGAGCTTGTGTTCTTCTACCTTGTCGTTGGCAAAATTTACATATTTAGCAAGGGGTTCTTGCATAGTAATGTATGAAAAATGAATTATTCCATTTAAGGGGCCCAAATCAATGTCTTTATGGCACGTGAAGTCGGTTTGACCTGGCTGCGCTGCAATATCTTTCACTTCATATTGTTTTGAAATGTCAAAGTGATAGCCACATCCGCTCGTGTAATGTGCGTATTCATGTACGGGGAGCTCTGACCTTAAGTAGGTAGGGGGCTTTGGAATCAGTAAATCGTCGCCGCAGGAGGAAACAAAAAAAAAGGTGATCATCAAATATGCGAATATTCTCATGTTAATCTTCTTTAGGAACGATTGCTTTAACAAGCTTTATGCGTCGTTTGTCGGAGGAGTCAACGACAAGTTTAATTGGTCCGACCGTGATGAATTCATTGTTCCGCAAAATGCGTTCAGCGTTTTCAACGATAAATCCTCCCAACGTTTCAGATCCGCCTTTCATCGCATCGAATTCTCGTCCGTCGATGTCCATTACCTTATAGAAATCAACCAAAGAGGTCCTTCCTTCAAACAGGTAAGTGTGTTCATCTATTTTTGTGTAGACGACATCTGCCACATCGTATTCGTCGGTAATGTCTCCAACAATTTCCTCTAGAATATCGTCGAGCGTTATAATGCCACTTGCACCACCATATTCATCGACAACTACCGCCATGTGCATTTTTACTTCCTGAAAATCTTTTAGCAAGTCATCAATTTTTTTGTTTTCTGGAACAAACATAGGCTTGCGCAAAAGCGTATTCCATTCAAATTCTTCAGATTTATCTAAATGTGGAAGCAGATCTTTTATATAAAGTATCCCAATCACATTGTCAACAGAGTCTCGATAAACGGGCACCCTAGAATAGCCATTTTCTCGGATCACCTTGAGTACTTCCGAGAAAGGTTGTGTTTCCTTTAGGGCAATGATATCGAGACGAGGACACATGATCTGACAACATTCGGTACTTCCGAAACGAATGATGCCTTCCAAAATCTTATGTTCTTCTTCGCTTGTATGTTCTTCTTTTGTCAAGGCAATGGCCTGTTCGAGTTCGTCGGATGAGATGATTATGCCATGCTTTCGCGCGCGTTTTTGAATGATTTTCGTTCCATTCACCAAAAGCCATTTCAACCATGAGATAGGGGGTAGTCTGCGCATAAAGTTGATCGGATGCGCCATGGTTCGAGCCATTAATAAGGCGTTTTTTGTCGAGTAAATTTTTGGGACCACTTCGCCAAACAACAGGATTGTCAATGTAATCCCGACCACTTCGATCAGAAAACGAATTGAAGGATTTGTGCTGGTGTTTGGAAAGAAGTCATTTAAAAGTGCTGTTGAGATGATGACAATTCCAATGTTGACGAAGTTGTTGGCAATCAATAGAGTCGCCAAAATCTCTTTTGGGTCGTCTAGAAGTTCCAATGCTATTTGTGCTGATTTGTTTTCATCTTGCCTCAGTGCTTCTTTCTCTGTTGGACTAAGCGAAAAGAATGCGCTTTCGGATCCGGAAGCCAGTGCCGACATACAAAGCAATACAATGATGATGATTATGTAAATCATTGTACATTAAAAATGAAAGGTTGCCAATGTGCTGTGGTATTCAATGTGTGTAATAAAAGATTTAAAAAGGAAGTACCTCATCTGGACCTTCACTTTGCGAATTGTCGCTCATTGGAGGAAGTGCGGGAGGCGTTCCTTCAGTTGAATATGGCGCTTGATTTGCTTGAGAATGCGTATTTTCTGGCTTTGAAAGTATGGTCATCTCATCGGCAACGATATCTAAGGCATACCGTGTATTTCCTTCTTTGTCCTGATAAGACCTCTTTTTTAATTTGCCCTCAACATAAATTTTAAATCCCTTTTTCACATATTTTTCTGTGATTTCTGCCAAACGACGCCACAATACGATGTCATGCCAATCAGTGATTTCCTTTTTCTCGCCTGTTTCTTTGTCTGTATATGTTTCAGATGTGGCCATTGAAAAAGTAGCCTTTACGGTTCCGTTTTGTAAGCGGTGAACCTCAGGATCCTTTCCAACGTTGCCAATTAAAATCACTTTATTTACACTTCCTGCCATGAGATTTGCTTTGAAACACAAATATACATTATTCACTGAGAGTTTATTCGCGTGTCAAGAATAATTCAACACACAGATTTATTGGTGATCACAGCGAATGTGCCTCGAGGTATTTATCTATTAGACGGGGAATTGGAAAATCTTGAATGGCAGAATTTTGAATCAATATCCAGTCGGTTTCGGACTTGATGTCGGTGGGTACGATATGGTAAAACCGGGCGGTAATGCGCTGGTGTGAGAGCAAGTGGATGAGGGGGGATGAAATCTCAACAATATGGTCGAGGTGCGCACTGTGTGAGACGTCTAAAGGGCCGTCAATTTCTGTTTCAATCAATGGAAATTGATAAAGTTCCTCCCAAATGTCTCGGCCTTTGCGTTGTTGTATATATGTGTTTCCTTCTATGTTGAAAATTAGGTAATGGAAAAAGCGATTTCTTACGGCTTGTTTTTTTGTTTTCACAGGACGTACGTTGATGGTCTTATTTGCAAAGGCGAGGCAGCTTCCCTGCAATACGCACGTGGAGCACTTTGGTTTTTTTGGGGTGCAATGGAGTGCGCCAAACTCCATAATGGCTTGGTTGTGCAGTGCAGGCCGCTGCGGGTCAATCAAGGTTTCCGCTAATGATTTAAAGAGTTTTACGCCTGTTGTAGAATTTATGGCTGCATCAATGTCAAAATGTCGTGCAAGGACACGGTACACATTGCCATCTACAACAGGCACATTTTCATTAAAGGCAAACGAGGCAATCGCTGCTGCTGTATACGGACCTATTCCTTTGAGCGTGATGAGCTCTGCATACGATTTTGGGAAAACACCATTCAGTTCTGAAGAAATGAATTTTGCCGTTTGATGCAAGTTTCGTGCTCTACTGTAATAGCCTAGCCCTTGCCAATGATTCAGAATGGTTTGTAAATCCGCATCTGCCAAATCGAATAAAGTTGGAAAGCGTTCAATGAAGAGGTAGTAATAAGAAATGCCTTGATCAACACGTGTTTGCTGCAAAATAACCTCCGATAACCAGATGAAATAGGGGTCATTTGTCTCTCTCCAAGGCAAGTCTCGTTTTGTTTGTCTATACCAATCGGCTATTTGTAGATGAAAATCAGTCATTCGGGGAAAAATCTAAATTTAAACACGTATTTACAAAGGTAGAATCTTTAAGTAAGTTACATTTGTAACATAACTGCAATAAACCAAAAAAAATAAAAACTAAACTAAAACAACATGACTAAAGCAGACATCGTAGCGGATATTGCTGACACTACTGGGCTTGAAAGAGCAGAGGCCTTGAAGGCTGTGGAAGCGTTTATGACATCCATCAAATCATCTTTAGCAGATGGTCAAAATGTGTACTTGAGAGGTTTTGGTAGCTTCATCGTTAAAGAGCGTGCTGAAAAAACTGGTCGTAACATTTCGAAAAACACGACCATCATTATTCCTGCACACAACATCCCATCATTTAAGCCAGCAAAAACTTTTGTTGACGAAGTGAAGAACAAAGTTGTTGTGAAATAAAAATGTTCTTTTTTCGAGTTGTTTGAAATTCGGATGAAATCCTTATCTTTGCACTCCCGTTTTAACAGCGGGAGTGTTTTTTTTCAGTAAAAAGGCACCGAATACACTCGAATATAATAACTTAAAAATAATATTATGCCAAGCGGTAAAAAGAGAAAAAGACATAAGATGTCGACTCACAAACGCAAGAAAAGATTGCGGAAGAATCGTCACAAGAAGAAATAACTTCTGTTACAACATTCATATTTTTTTAGGAACTTAGCGGGGAGTGCTCGCTAGGTTTTTCCTATTTCATTAACTTAAAATCAGCTTTCGTGAGTTTAGAACTGGTAGTCGATGCCCGCCCTGGAGGTATTTGGCTTGCTTTGTTACGGGACGGTAAGCTTATTGAATTACACGAAGAACAGGGAAATACCGATTTCGCCGTTGGCGATATTTACCTAGGAAAGGTAAGAAAGGTTGTTCCCAGTCTCAACGCGGCGTTCGTTGATGTAGGATACGAAAAGGATGCATTCTTGCATTACCTCGATTTAGGTCCTCAATTCAGCTCGCTCAATAAATTTACAAAAGACACCTTGCATGGCAAGCAGAATGTCTCTGATCTTCTTTATTTTAAAGGAGAAAAGGACATTCCAAAGGATGGAAAAATTGATCAAATTATTTCATCCTCTCAACCGATTCTTGTCCAAGTAGCCAAGGAACCCATCTCAAGTAAAGGTCCGCGCCTCTGTGCGGAAATAACGCTTGCAGGAAGGTACCTCGTGCTTGTGCCGTTTTCGGATAAAATTTCTGTGTCACAGAAAATTAAAGAAGCAGATGAAAAAGATCGCTTAAAAGATTTGATGGAATCGATCAAACCAAAAAACTTTGGGGTGATTATTCGCACAGTGGCAGAGAATAAAAAGGTTGAACAACTCGATCAAGATTTAAAAAACCTGCTCGAGAAGTGGAAAACCATGCACACAATGCTAAAAGACGCGACCCCTCCTCGCAGAGTATTGGGCGAAATCAACAAAACTTCATCTATCCTCAGGGATTTGTTGAATGCTGATTTTTCCAATATTCATGTCAACGACGAGAAGTTGTTTGCAGACTTAAAGGATTATGTTGCTGGAATTGCTCCTGGTAGAGAGAATATTATTCGTTTGTACGACAGCAAAATCAAGATTTTTGAGCGTTTCGGAATCAACAAGCAAATCAAAGCCCTGTTCGGTAAGAAGGTGCCACTTCCAAGTGGAGGTTACCTCATTATTGAGCACACGGAGGCAATGCATGTAATCGATGTCAATAGTGGGAACAGAAAAGGTGCTGAAGGTCAGGAAAACAATGCCGTACTAACGAATTTGGAAGCTGCGGAAGAAATCGCTCGCGTTCTGCAATTGAGGGACATGGGTGGAATCATCTGCATCGACTTTATCGATATGCATGACCGCGAAAACAACAAGGCATTGTTTGACAAACTAAAGTCATTGATGCTTTCTGATCGCGCGAAACACAACATCCTGCCCCCATCTAAATTCGGGGTGATTGAAATCACGCGTCAACGTGTTCGTCCAGAAACAGATATCAAAACGTCTGAAAAATGTCCAACATGCAACGGTACGGGTGAGGTTCAAGCAAGTATTTTGTTCGCTGAAGAAATTGAGTCGAACTTGAAGTATTTGATTACAGAACGAAAAGTGCCTCATTTGACGATTCATGTGCACCCCTACTTGGAAGCATATTTCAAAAAGGGATTGTTCTCGCGTCAATTGAAATGGTTCTTTGCTTACAAGAAGTGGATTCCTGTGCGCGGAGTAACCAACAATCACTTGCTTCAATACACTTTTGTGGATAAGCAGAATGAGGAAATCTCGATCTGAACCAAAGGATAAATCAACCTTTACTGTCCCGGAAATCAAGGTCCGAATGGAAGCGTATTGCGCTTACAGAGATCGTTGTACCTCCGAGGTCGAAGCAAAACTCCGTGAATATGTATTGACAGATGTTCAGTCGTCGGAGATCATTGAGGAGTTGCGTAGTAGCCAATTCTTGGATGATGTTCGCTTCGCACATTCCTTTGTGTCGGGTAAATTTCGTTTCAATCAGTGGGGACGCATCCGCATCCGAATGGAGCTGCGTCTGCGCAAAATCAATGATGAGTTAATCAAAAATGCCATTCAATCGATTGATTTGGATGCCTATGGACAGACCGTTATCGCCTTGGCTGAAAGAAAATTTCGAGAAACAGAACGAGAAAATGATGTGTGGAAACGCAAAGCAAAAATCATTCGCTTTTTGAGCTCACGTGGGTTCGAACAGGATTTAATTATGGATGCCCTTAACACTGTGTTTAATTCGTTACGGTAAGCCGTCGAACGATAAAATCAGCTTCGCCGAGATAATTGATGTAGTTGATTTTGATGCAATAAATTCCCGCTGTTGTTGGAGCCTCGAGTGTTAAAAAACTGGCCTTGCTTACAGCTTGTTCCGCAAGAATCTGACCCAAATTGTCATATACCTGAATACTAAATTCTGACAGTTGGTCTCCCGGAGTTCGTATGGTAATCATCTCTCCTGTTTGAATTGGATTAGGGTAGAGGATGAATGTGGTGTCAGAAGGATTCTCAAAAAGTGCTCGGTTGAATTGAAACAAGAACAAGCCATTTTGACGGTCTGAGACCACAATACGTTTAGAGGGATATTCCGAATAAATACCCCAAGCGCCATTCATTTTAAAATTTGATACCTGGGTGTAGGTGTCATAAGAGGCTATTTCACGCGGAAATGTAGCGCGAATATCGTAGATGCGAAGCCCTTCATTGTAGTGAGCAACAAAGGCAAATTCATTTGTAATCATTAAGTTATGAGGTACACTTCCTTCTTGCCATTTTGTTCCGAAATAGCCATTGACTTCTATGTCGAAGTTTGCAGATACGCTACATTTCTTCATGCGTTTGCCATTGGTTTCATCGGCAAAAACATACGTTAAACCATCAGGACTTAAGCACCCTTGGTGATTGTATCCTTGGTCTTGATAGAAGGTGAGATTGCTTTTGTAGATGGGTGCACTAGGATTGGTAAAATCATATACGCGAAGCCCATCCATTCCGCAATTTAATATCGCCATTTTGTTTCGCACATAACAGTCGTGCACTTCCGGGATGTCTCCCGGGCCTTCCCAAAGTAAAACGGGATTCAAAGGGTCTTGAAGTGAAAATACACGCAAGGGCACCAAGGATAAAGGAATTCCACT
>CAMBMC010000078.1 GCA_945868555.1 Chitinophaga pinensis
GCGGTTTTAACTTTACTTTGAATTACATCCCAGCTAAACCGTTCCTCCCCCCTTCCCCCCTCACCGAGGGGGAAACAAATCGTACCTCAACCTAAAATCCTTATTAAGTGTATTATTCTCCAAGAGAAGTGGGTGTCTATTTCCCCCTCAGTGAGGGGGATTAAGGGGGAGGAATTGTAATCAACAATAATATGCTACCTCCTCAACACCACAACCCTTTCCAATAACTCCAACGCAATGATTTGTTGTAGTGATTGTTCATGGTGGTTTCAGTTAGTAGATAGAAGTATCGGAACAAGATTCTAGAGTTAGACAGCACAGAATCAGATTCAACACCTGACTCCCATGCTCCCCGCATTTTCCCGCAGAATCAGACCGTAAATTGAGTCAATAAATGATTCAAACCAATCAAATGGTCACTCAATTTATCGGCGGTCATTTGTGCAGCAAGGCGGAGCAAATGAGATTCCTTGGGAAAATGAAAAACGCACTTTTAGTTCCTTTTTTTGCGTTAGAAAAAAGGAAGATATGCTCTAAATGCCGTAGCTTCTTGCTCGAGGGGTGACAAAAAATAAAAGGGTATATTACCTCACCACCAATGGCAGCACTTTGCCACCTACCCCATCGCTAATGCGCAATTGATAAACGCCACTTGCCAGGTTTGTCAATGGGATAATTACAATGTTGACTCCCGCAGCTCCGTTGATACTCGACTGTGAAATCACTTTTCCACTCAAATCGCAAACGTCCACTGACAAACGTGCCGCAGAAGGCAGGGTGAAGCGCAAATTAGCCTCGTTGTCCGCAGGATTTGGAAAGAGGGCTAACTCGGACATCTGCATGTCGTTAGTGATGCCCAGCACAAGTTCATCGGACGGCCCACCAGGATAAATGTTGATGTCATCGATGAAGAAGTTGTTTCCATTGTTTCCTTCAAAACGGAACTTAAATCTGAAATTCTCTACGAAATAGTCTTGGGTGATGTTGGTCATGTGAATTGTAACCCAATCGCTCGAAAATGTTGGTGTCCATTGAGATGTTGCAACAAAAGGGGATAAATTGTCTCCATGTATGGTTCTTCTTTGGACCCAATCGTCTCCGCAGTTTTTGCTAATGTACACCTTCAACCATTCATCATTGGACAGGTTTCGCTTGCGGTAGGCATAGCGAAAACTTAAGGTTACAGTGCCTGTTGACGGAATGGAAGATAGATCAACGGATGATGAAATCAACTCATCGATATTGCTTCCCGATTGATTAAAATTTAACAAATGTGTGGATTGATTTCCTGTAAATGCCGCACCTGGTTCGATTTCAAATCCGTTGTTCCCGCCTGAATTGTTGATGGTCCAAAATGGTTCATTTGCAAGATCGGTAATGGATTCAAATCCTTCCCAGAATGGCAATCCTTGTGGGTTTGGAAGCACCGTGATGAAAGATGTTTTCTCTTCTGTAGCGTTGTTCGCTCCATCGCTCACAGTCAAAGCAATCGTATATGAACCTGAGCTGTAGAAGCGAATGGCTGGATTTTGTGTTGTGCTTGTAGATCCCGCGCAAAAGTCCCAATCTAGACCTTGAATTCCTGGCGTTACACTCCAGCTCCAAGAACTCGGGTTGTGGAAACTTCGGTCATTGAAAAGTACGGAGTCCCCAGGGCACATGCTTGTTCTTGAGGCATCAAAATCTGATCTGCACAGGATTTGTGGATTATTGATTCCCGTGGCGATAATGTTCGCTGGGGTGATCATTGCTGCCATAAAATTGATGTCGATGAAGTTCTGTGACATGATGCCTACTTGATCTATCGAAAACATGTTTTGGCAGGAGTTGTAACTCATGTAGTTCTCAATTTGATCTAGCGCATCGAAGCCGTAGGTATCATTGAAAGGCACATCGTTGCATGAATTAAGTGCAGTTTGACAACCCCAATAGGATTGCTGCTGCGGAGGTGTATCACAACAGTAGTCACCGGCCTGATTGCAATCGTCGGTATGACAGCCACTCGATCCATTCCATCCCGCATCAAAGATGTGTTGCAGGCCAAGCAAATGCCCCATTTCATGGGTTAAAGTTCGGCCATCTGCAAAGGATGCCGTTTCAATTGTCCCAAATGAGTCATGACGCATCAAGATTCCATAATTTTCTCCATTCGGGAAATACGGCAGGTATGCATAGCCAAGGATAATTCCTGTTCCTCCTCCTGCGATGGAGTTCACTATCCAGATGTTGATGTATTTGTCCATCGGCCATTGATCCGAGCCACCATTTACATCGAATTTACACGCGTCATCTGCGTTGTATGTAAGTCCAGGTGCATTAACGCGCAAGATACCATTGGTGCAATTGCCATCGGGATCAATCTGTGCCAAACGAAATTTCACATCCATCATTCCACCTTGCGGAGCAAAGGGTGCTGTGGGTGTATTTCTAGTCATGGCCGCATCTACATTTTGACGGTTGTAATCTGTGTTTAACACCGCTATGGCATCAAGCACTTGTTGATCTGATATGTTTCCGACTCCATTGTCGTGAATGATATGCACCACAACTGGAATATACATCGTTGACTTGGTCAATTCTCCCGAACCACTGGCTGCGTTCAATAACCCTTGGTGCATGCGCTGCTGAAAATCGGGATATTGGGCTTTTAACTGTTGAAGAATTTGGTCTGTTCCACAAGTGGGGTATTGCTGTGCGAAGCCCGCATTCATACCAAAAATTATCAATAGAATTGCTAAATATCTCATGTTGTATTCATTAAAAAAGGGCCTTCTTTCGAAGACCCTTTATGTCATTTTATTTTTTTTATTTCACAACAAACTGCATCGTTTGTTGCACATCTCCAAGTGTCAATGTCATGAAATAACTTCCAGATGCCAAATCTTTCACAGACATCATGGCTAGGTTAACCCCAGAAGCTGCGTTGATTTCTACAGTGCGAATCACTTTTCCTGCAACATCTCTCAATTGAATTGTCGCTTTTTCAGCATTAAAAGCTGTAAATTGAATGTTCAACTCATTGTCCGTAGGATTTGGGAAGAGCGATAAGTCTTGAATCAAACCAACTTCAGCCAATCCTGCTGACACTAAACTTTCAGAAGGTCCACCTTGATAGATGTTGATATCATCCAAGTAAAAGTTGTTTCCACCGTTTCCTTCAAAACGGAATTTGTAACGGAAGTTGTCTACCCATTGGTCGCTGAAGATGTTGATCATGTGAACTGTTGCCCAATCTGATGCTGTGGTAGGTTTCCATGATGATGTGCTCGTCAATGAAGACAATGAACTTCCTCCTAAGGTTTTACGCTGCAACCATGTTCCTCCGCAGTCATTCGTGATGAAGACCTTCAACCATTCGTTGTCAGCAGTCGTTTTCTTGCGGTAGGCATAGCGGAAACTTAAGGTAACCGAACCAACGACACCTGAAAGATCCACAGGAGAGGAAATCAACTCATCGATGTTTGATCCTGTTTGACCGAAGTTCACCACTTTCGCACATTTCGACCCTGAGTGTGCTGTTGTAGATTCGATTGTCCAAGTATTATTGTTGTTTGGATTGTACACCTCCCAGCTTTCGATACCTGCCAATGTTGTGTAGGATTCAAACCCCTCCAAGAATGGCAATGAAGCCGATGCGGGCAATACACGCACAAAACTTGTTTTCGTTTCAGAGTCGGATGAGCCTCCGTCTGTAGCAGTAAGTGTTACGGTATAAAGACCCGGCGTCGTGTAAGTCACTACTGGATTCTGTGCTGTTGATGTCGCTGGAGTACCACCTTGGAAAGTCCAAGTCCAACCTGTAACGACATTGTAAGAATCATCTGCGAATTCGATTGAATCGCCCACACATACCGAGGTTTTGTTGGATGTAAATTCAGCTTTACACAACACAAGTGGGGCATTTGCACCCGTCGCTGTGAGGTTTGCTGTTGTCCACAATTTGTTTCTACCACCGGTATTACCTGTACACGCGTTTCGCATGCGAGTTACCTGACCTTGAGTAAACATTTTTGAGCAGTACGAGTAATCCATGTAGTTTTCTACGTTATCGCGAACATCGTACGTCCAATATGAATTGATTGAATTGCATGTATTTGCCGTCAACAAGCATGAGGTTACCCCGATGCAGTTTGGTGTATCTGTTACCGCATCGTCTGTACTACAACTTGACGCGTTTCCTGGATTGTTGTTTCCTCCCCATGTGTGGTCCAGGTTAAGCCAATGACCGACTTCATGTGTTAAGGCTCGACTTGTACCTGTTGAACCTGTCCCGATTGCACCCACATATTCGTGAAGAATCCAGATTCCATTGTACATCGTTTCACCGCCAAAACCGGCAGCAAAAGGCTTCATTGTATATCCGGCAGCACCACCAATTTCTCCACAAACGAAGATGTTTAAGTACTTGCTTCCTGACCATTGGCCTTGATACACATCGTTACCTGCAACAACAGCATCTACCTGTGCATCTCCATCAGCACCAATGTAACTCATTGATGAAAGCGTTCGCGTAATGCCTTTAAAGCATTGTCCATTCGGTGCTTTCGTTGCCAAAACAAATTCAATTTCTACATCTGCAGGCATGCCTTGAAAATCAGATTGCACGTTGCCAGCATCTGCATTTTGTAGTCGAAAGTCGCGATTAAAAATTTCAACTTGATTGAAAATCTGCTCATCGCTGATGTTTTCAATTCCACCGCTGTGCAATACATGGAACACAACAGGGATTTTGTAAACTGTACCTTTTGGGACACTCGCACCTGAGTTTTGATCAATGATGCGTTGTACCTCATCATCCAAAAGAGACTGAGCAAATGCTGGATTTTTTTGAATCATTTGCTGCAACTTCTTGTGCTGCATGCAGTATTCAACTTTCTCGCCATCGCGGCAATTTGACGGATCAATTGTAGAGGTTTGAGCTATAACTGCTTGGCTAGCAAAAAACAAACATCCAAGAATCCAAGAATTCACTATTTTCATTTTTAATCTTTGAAGTAAATATCCTTGTTTAAAACGCTCTAAATTACATAATGGTTTGCTTATTGCCTAAAAAACACAAGCGCAACTGGCCATTTTTTTGGAAATATTCAGTTGTGTTTTTTTATTCAATCTCGCGAAGAGAACAAACAACACGATTTATTTCTGAGTGAACGATTAATCTAAAAAGCTTGTCTGAAGCGACTTCCGGACGGGTCAGTTCATCGTTCTTCTTAAGGTCAAGAAAAGTGCTCAAGCTGGAAAAATTAGCCGTCGACGCAGCTCTAATTTTTTCTTGCATTGGGGTATCTATAACTCCTGGCGCGACCGACCAGATGCTCACATCTCTACCTTTTTCAGTTTCTTCCAGTTGAAGTGTTTCCGAAAAGCGATCAAGGGCAGCCTTTGATGCGCAGTATGCCGCCCAACCAGGAATCGCGCGGGTTGCTGCGCCCGAACTGATGTTCGCGATTTTCACTGCACCTTTTGCTTGGTTCAAACATGCCCACGAAAGATACATCGGCGCGAAAGTGTTTACACGCAGTACTTCCTCAAAATCAGGCTCCGTTTGATCGCTTATTCGCTGAAGTTGTCCAATCTGACCTGCATTGTTGATGAGGATAATTTCCTCACTTTCGGCATCAAACTGAATGTTCTCCAAGTCGGAGCTTACTGATAAATCACACGCATGAAAAGTGTAATTTTCATGATGAATGTCGGAGGATCGTCCAATCCCAATGACGGAATACCCTTCCTGAAGAAATTTGACTGCTATCGCTTTGCCGAGCCCTCGTGAGACCCCTGTAATGTAAACTTTCGTTAACATTTGAATTACGCCAAAGCTTTTGTCAAGTCTGCAATGAGATCATCTGCATCTTCAATCCCAACCGAAAGGCGGATCAAGGAATCAACAACCCCCGTTTTTTCGCGCACTTCCTTCGGAATGGAGGCGTGTGTCATGGTGGCTGGGTGACCAATTAAAGATTCTACTCCGCCCAATGATTCCGCCAAAGCAAAAATCTCCACTTTTTTCACCACTTCCAATGCGTCTTCAAGATGATTTCCTTTCATCGTAAAAGAAATCATACCTCCGAATCCACGCATTTGTTTGCGGGCTACTTCATGGTTAGGATGCGTTGGGAATCCGGGCCAATATACCTTGTCAATTTTCGGGTGCGTCACTAAAAAGTTAGCCAATTTCTCTCCATTTTCACAATGACGCTGTACACGGAGATGCAAGGTTTTGATTCCGCGAAGCACCAAGAAAGAGTCCATTGGTGCAGTAACAGCTCCTGTTGAATTCTGAATGCGGTACATTTCTTTTGAGATCTCTTCGTCGTTGCACACCAAGGCACCCATCACTACATCAGAGTGTCCGCCGAGGTATTTCGTTACAGAATGCATCACGATGTCTGCTCCTAAATCCAAAGGATTCTGAAGGTAAGGTGTTGCAAAGGTGTTGTCCACACACAGCATGGCTCCTGCTTTTCTTGCGATAGAAGCCATTGCTTCGATATCAATGATATTCATCATTGGGTTTGTAGGTGTTTCCACCCAAATCAATTTTGTATTCTCATTTACATGCGCCTCCACCGTTGCAGGATCTTGCATATCTACAAAATGGAATTTGATGCCGTACTTCTCAAAGATTGTTTTGAAGAGTCGGTAGCTTCCTCCATAAAGGTCATTTGTGGAGATCACCTCATCGCCGGGGTTAAGCATCTTGATCACACAATCAATGGCAGCCAATCCAGATCCAAAACAAGCCCCAAAATTTCCATTTTCGATCGCCGCAATGTTTTTTTCCAAAGCATGGCGTGTTGGATTTTGGGTACGTGAATACTCGTATCCTTTATGGTTTCCAACCCCATCTTGCACGTAAGTAGAGGTTTGATAAATCGGAGTCATGATGGCACCAGTGGATTCATCAGGATGCACGCCGGCATGTATGGCTTTCGTTGCGAATTTCATGAAATTGAGAATTTAGTTCTGCCAACAAAAGTACATCAAAGCACACGATTGGTTATAAAGAACAGATGAAAATTAATGAAGGATCACGAGTTTTCCGCTTTTCGTTTGACCATCATCGCGACTTACTTTGTAAAAGTAGATCCCTGCTTTTTGAGCACTTAAATCAATGGTGCCTTGCAGTGTATGCATTGTTTTGTTTTCAATGCTTCGGCCATTTATGTCAGAAATTTCTATTTCTAACAAATGCTGTGAGAGCTGTTCGATGTAAAACACGCCATTGGATGGATTTGGGAAGATGTTGATTTCTTTTTCGATGCTGTTTTCTTCAATCCCTCCGAAAAAATCAACACAACCGATATAGCTATCAGGAATTAAGTCGTTGTATTGAAAGGTCGCGCCAATCGGGGTTAAGGTGCCCGACATTTGTGGCGCAAAGGTCAAAGGCACGAGGGGTAAGTCACTTGAAAAAGCCTGGCTCACTCCCCAACTACAATTGAAAAATCCTCCTTTGGATGTGTTCAATAGTGAGTCGGTGCGCACAACGCCAATGTGAAAATTTGCCATTAAGGATCCCGCTTTGACCCCGAACATCGGGCCGTTCCCAACAAGAAATAGTCCATTGTGCTCCGCCTCTTGCACGGCAAAAGAGGCCAAAGGTAAATCCAATTGCAGTGCACCTAATCCATTTTTGTCAGCTGAGATAGCAGAACCCATGAACGCTTGCTCACCAGATGTCATCACGAAACTTGAATCCTGTCGAACGCATACATCGATCATTAAACCTCCACCGAACATCTGTGTGTAACTCTTTGCCCATTGAATGCTACCGTCCAATGATGACTTTACTAAAGCGGGTACATATTGTGTCGCTAAACGCCCCGAAAACACAACCGTCGAATCAACGCGTTCGATGTCGTGTATGACAAGGTCAGGGTAGCGCTGTGCCCAATCGAGGGAGCCATCCGAAAACAGACGCATGACCACACTTTCATTCAGACTGTTGGGTACACTGACGATGATTGTGCTATCTGCTAAGGATTGAATGGCACAAGGAGTGTCTGTCACTTCAAGTCCTTCAACCACCTTCGACCATTGAAGATTTCCATTTGCCGAGTATTTCACAATAAAATAACCCGCCGAAGTCGACGTACTTGTCTTGGCCACCAATACAACACCAGAATCTAAAGTTGCAGCTGCTGAATGGTAGGTACTGTATTGCATGCTTGGATTCGTTACCGTTCGCGTCCAGAGGGTATCTCCATTCGATGAAATCTTCACACACACAGCATGTAATTTCGTTCCGTCATCACTGATGCATTCACCAGCGACAATGTAACTCGAGTCTTCTAGTGTTTCAATGGTCTTGATCAATACGTTATCCCATTGCACGACGCCCGTTGACGCGGCTAAATTTTTTCCCCACAATGTGTTTCCCAAAGAATCAATGCGAAACACTGCAGATTGCATCCAATTGTATTGCGCCGCGATCACCAAGCCCCCGTCGCCTGAAGCCGTTACTGCTTGACCTTTCAAATCGATATTGCCTGTGTAGTAGACCTTGGAGTACAGCGAGTCTTGTGCGTAAGCAACGGTCGTTGTGATAAAAAAGGCAAGGATAAGTGTTTTCATGTCAATGATATGAGGTGTAAGTTGGACAAAAAAACGACAATCGGCAATGATTCAAGTCTGTTTATTCAAAATACAGTAATAAATACTACTCTTCCAATTTCGCTGCTGCCTTTAAGTCCTCTTGCTTCCGTTTGATCAAATCCGCATTTTGAACAATCAGTTTTTCAACTGGAGTAATTGGTTCAGAGGTCAACGGGAATAAATCCATGAGTTCACCGCTATAATAGAACTCATAGCACAAGCCACCAAAGGTATATTCTCGTTCTGCTACATTGAAATTGGATCCTCCAACCTTTGGGTGTTTGCTCGGCTTGCTTTTATGGAAACCTAAGTTGTACAAAGTTGCGATGATTTCAGGTCGAAAAGCCAATGTAAACCCTGCTTTTTCCCAATGAGCTTGGTACTGACGAATTAAAAATGCCGTGTAGAGGTACGAATAATAGTGGTCTCCACCCTTAATTAAGCGTTGAATGGTTTTGAGTTTGTGTGATTCAATGCTCGCATCGACGACATCTGGAAATGAATCGTTGACATTGATACAATTCTGGAAATAATCCCCGGCATAGAAATCTGAATTTCTATTGAACACATTGCTTTCAATCCGTGTCGCAGTATGTTGAAGAATTCCCGTTACGCCATATCCACGATTTGTAGGCATCATCAAGCGGTTGAAGGGCATGACATATTGTTTGAATTTCTCACGACCCGAATTGAACATCCGCACTTGTTCACCCACCAAACACATCACCAACAATC
>CAMBMC010000079.1 GCA_945868555.1 Chitinophaga pinensis
AGTGGTCCAATTCAATGCGACACATTATCCCTACAATGTTCCAAAGAAATTTAAACGCTGGAAAGGACGCTTTGTGGATGAATACGACAATAGCATCTTGTACCAAGATTATTTGTTGGGTAAATTATTCTCAACGATGAAATCGAAGGACTTGTTGGAAAATACGGTAGTGATTTTCGTTAGTGATCACGGGGAATCGTTGAAAGACCACAACAACATTGGCCATGTGGACAGCTATTATGCGGAAGCAATTTCGGTGCCCCTTATGATGTATATCCCAGAGAAGATTGCAGCAGAAAAAGATATGCAAACATTGAAATCAAATACGAAGATGAATGTATGCACCATCGATATTGCACCGACAATCATTGATATTTTAGGTTTGAATAATCAAAAGGATGTAAAGAAATACAAAGAGCGATTTTCTGGCTATAACTTGTTTGCAAAGGTCCCAAGTGACCGATCGATCATCACCATGAATAATAACGATGTGGCCAAATTTTGGGTTGGACTTTCTGTGATTCGGGGGGATTACCATTACTTACATCGCGTTAATGTTGTGCCGAATAAGGAGGAAATTTACAATCTAAGATCCGATCCAAAGGAGTCAAAGAATATTGTCTCCAAACTTGGTGTTCGTAGGAAAAAATGGATTCAAGACGCACTTTTTAATTATGAGGCGTGCAATAAATACTTAAAACGTTAACCTAAAACTGAAGATCTGCCAAGCGCACTTTATGTTGGATGCGTGTTTGTCCAAATCGATCAACGATTTCAAGGATGATTTCAGGTTCGGGCTGATTCAAGGCAAAGCGAATCATCCCAAACTGATTATCCATAATTGGTGACCCAATTCTGTTTTCATTAGGAACTGAAAATCCCCATTCCTCTGTAAGTCCGCTGGAGGTTAAATCATAAATTCCATAAAGTCCTTCTGGCTTGATGTAGGAAAGTTCGGCATAATGCAAATCTCCAGAAATGAAAATGATTCCGTTGGCCTTTGTTTGACCAATCAGTTGCAAGAAGCGTTCTTGTTCAAGGGGAAAATTGGCCCATGTCTCGTAGCCATTGAATTGCGTTGCAAATTGAGTGCTGCTTCCAATGATTCGGACATCAGCGGGCTGTAGCAATTGTTGTTCGAGCCATTTCCATTGCTCGGCTCCAAGCAGGGTAGAGTCTGGATTCAATTGAGGTGAATAATCGAGGACATAGAGGTAGGAGCTATCTCCCGCTAAAAATCCATCATAGGCCTTTAGGTTGTCGCGAAACGTGCGCAAATCGAGCAAGATTACTTGAATGTTTTTTCCTCCAGAAGTTAAATTGTAGGAGGTGTAAATTCCATTGTGTGCAAAGCGGTCTGAATGTTTTGGCTCTTTGAAAAATTGAAGAAAGATTTTTTTTGAAGCTTCCTTCTTTCGATAATGTCGGCCGGAATCGTTTAACCCAAAATCATGGTCGTCCCAGGTGGCAATGATTGGAGTGACAGCTGCAAATTTCTTGTAATGCGGATCGGTTTTCAAGGTCCGGTATTTTTTTCTTAGCACCCGCATGTTTTCAGTATCTCCATAAATATTGTCACCCAAATACATGAACATGTCGGGATGCCGAGTTAGAATCGTATCAAAAATGTTCATTTCTTTGTTTGGATTTGAACAAGAACCAAAGGCAATCGTTGTCACTTCTTTTTGGGCAAATGTGAATGTGCAGCAGACCTGCAGAAGTAGAAAAAGACCAATTCGAATCATTTCATCGCATGTTTCAACAAATGTCTACTTTTTATGTGAAGTAACTTATCTTTGGGTCGGATTCATTTTGAGTATATGTGGAATTTCGTTTTAAGATTGATCAAGGTTGGGGTAAAACAGGATGATACAGTTTTTGACCAACGACTCAAAATTGCAGTCAATATTCTCGTAATTAATGCAATACTAATTATAAGCATTGTTTCATTATTGCATTATGTATTTGAGCGAGAAATGTCAAACCTCGGTATCCTCATCGCTCTGCCGCTTTTTGCAGTTGCTGGAATTTTAAATGTCCGTGGATATGTGATGTCTGCAATCACCTATATTTTCTGCGTTAGCAATATTCTAATCACAATTTTCTCTTTGCGTTTGGGTGAAATGTCTTTAACACATGTTCATTTTATTCTGCTCATAATCGGTATTGCGCTCTTGTACCAAAACCGAAAATCAACCTTTTATTTTTATTTCAATTTGCTGTTTACTATTGTCTGTGTTGTGTTTGTGCTTCTTACCTTTCAATTTGGATGGTTTTCTTGGTTCTTAGATCGTTCATTGGACCTAGATTTGTCACGACACCTCAATTACATCATGTTGGTTGTCATTTCATTGGTTTTCACCTTTACGATGGTGTACACTTATTACCAACAGCAAGCATCGATTTTACAATCCTTACAGGAGCAAAAAATACTTTTGGCAGAAGTCAATCATCGCGTTAAAAATAACATGGCCATCATTATTGGCTTGTTGAATATGAAACGCAACAATTCAACCAATTTAGAAACGCAGCAAGACCTAGAGGAGGTGAAAGCGCGTGTTATGTCAATGTCTCTTGTTCATGACCGGATCTACAGTGCTGGGAATACAAGCGCCGTAGATCTCGATGGATACGTGGATGATTTGGTCAAAGAGATTTCACACGCGTCTCATTTAGCGAATCCAGTGAAATTTGTGGTATCTGTAGAAAAACTAACAATTGATGTTTCAGTTGCCATTCCCCTAGGGTTGATGATCAACGAGCTAATCACCAATTCCATGAAGCATGCCTTCAAAAACACGTCTGAACCGATGGTTTTTATACAAATTATGCGACAAGGTCCGGATGTATTGCATGTCACCATTCGAGACAATGGCAATGGAATAAATGACATCATGACGAAAACAGATGGCATGGGAATGGTGCTGATAGAAGCCTTGACAGAACAGTTGGGAGGCACTTATCAGTTTAGTGAAGACAATGGCGTGAAATTCGATTTGACTTTCCCAGTTTCTCCAGTTACTCAGCGACGAATATAAGCGGGATTATCGATTGGAATTGCTTCAAAAATCCACCGGATATAGGGCATTTCATGACTCTCTCTAAATCCTTTTTTAGACCATTCTTTTGGCATAGTGATTTTACCAAAACAACAGGGGTCACATGTGTCGATGCCTTTCACCAGGCACTGTGGCGCTACACCGTCTTGCTCCGAGACAGGAGAACCATCGTTGAAAGCGCTTCCATATTGCCATGCACTTTTAAACAAGGACCATTCTGGATTGTCTGTGCAAGCACCTTCCGGCGAGATCATTACGAAACGTCCAAAAATGACAGAAGATTTCACTTCTTCAATAAACCCCAAGGCATAAGCATATCCCATACTATGACATACAATGTCTACAGTGTCTTTGGCTTTGTTCGTTGACGGGAAAGTATTTCGTTCTTGAATAAATGCCTTGCCAACAATTCTTCCTTCTTGTTTTCTTTTTTCAAAACCGATGAAGTTTTCTCTTTGGTTTAAAAGTAATTTGGATTTTTTAGTCCATGGAAAGCATTTCGCGGCAACATAACTGATTCCAAATCCACCCATTGACCGGTGTGTAGAGGTGCTAACTCCCATGCTTCCATTGATGTACCACCTCTCATCTGGTTTAAATCGAGCAATGAGCGTGTCGTCAAATGATTGCCAGTACCAATAGCGATCAAAGTTTGTCATGAGATTGTCTGTTGGGTCCCAATTCTTCTTCGCTCCGCGGTATCCATTGGAAAATACCAAAATGCGCTGGGCGGATTGGGGTATCGATGACGTGAAAAAATGAGTGGTATTTTCACCCGCATAATTCCAGACTTCTTGCCGAATGATGGACCGTTTACCCGTACTTGGGTCTTTGCTCCAATAGGAAAAGACGGTGTATTGGCCGAGTGTGGGTTCATTCACGCCAAGTGTGGGCAGAACAATGCTATCCTTGGCTGATTTAAATCGCAACTGGTTGTATTCGTCGTATTCAAAATAGAGGACATTTTTTCGGATTTTGAAAATCCATTTCCCTTCATGTCGGATGTAAAGTATGCTTCCCGTTGCTTCGGATGGTGTGCGGAAAAACGGAAACTTTAAGCTGTCACTGTTTTTGAAATTTCTCGATCTTCGTTGACGGTTAGAATTGTCCTCAACAAAATCGACAATACCCCGGATCACATGTTTCACTTTCGTTTGTTGCTCTTTGGCACTCAATTCCCGACCTATAATGACATTGAAGTTTTGTAAATAGGGTTTTTCAACTGTTCCGTTTCGAATGATACCTAAAGAATCTTCTTCCCAGAAATAATAGGCGGTGAGCCCAATCGTACGTTTAGGCGCGTTGTCCCTCTGTGCGAAGACCGTTGAAAATATCCCAAACCCAATAGAGACGAAAAGGAGTAAGGAACGCATTACTTTGAGTAGTGATAAAATATTCCAGAAGTAAAGGGTGTCCAGACCGAAGCCTTTTGTCCACAAGCTTTAAGGCCAGAATTGACCCAGGTATTGCACGTGTGTATCAAACTGTAACTTCCTTTCGCCTCATAAAAGGCATCATAATCTCCATAAACCGCATCGGTAGGGATAAACATAGATTGACGATTTTGCTTCAACAAAGAGCGATCGATATAGTGGATAAGTTTGCGATAGTTCTTAGGTGAAAGGTGAAAATGGGTGTGTTCAACATCTTTTGGAATTTCCCGGTAATAGGTCACATGCACGGCAGCGGAACTCAACCAAAATATAGCTTTGAAGGCAGTTGAAAATTTCAATTCGCTCCACTGTGGTGTGTGCAAGTAAAATCCTTTGTCGCCCCAACCAATCGAAACCCATTGAACCAAAGAGTCTTTTGACTTGGTGTTTTCAATAGGGAAGGTACTGCTCCAATTTTTGTATCTCGACTTAATTGGCATCACAATATCTGTGTGCATCCCATTGTTGATCAAGTGTACTTCAATAGTTTTGGCCGACTTTTTCACTGATTTACCCACAGAAATGTGACCTAAAACAAATGCCAGCAACAAGTAGAATAAGATAAATGCAATGAAACCAATGATGAATTTCAATACAATTCGAATCACTTTGCGCAACAGTGAATTTTTCTTCATCTATCGAAAGTATAAAAATGTGTTCAATTATGTTGTTTTCCTTTGAACCAATTGGAAATTTACATCAAGATGCTTCAATGAATGAATACAATCATGGCCTAAAAAAAATAACCCCTTGAAAATTCAAGAGGCCATAAATGTATGTTAACTGTATAATTAATGCTGGTGACCTCCTGGACCGTGAACGTGACCATGTGAAAGCTCTTCTTCTGTTGCTTCACGCAATTCCAATACCTCACCACTAAAATGCAAATCAATACCTGCCAAGGGGTGGTTGAAGTCCATGCGAACAAACTCCGGTTCAACATCTAGCACGATTCCACGAAGGTGGTTGCCTTCTGAATCGGACATTGGAACGATGGCACCAACTTTAAAATATTCTGAATCAAATTTTCCAGATTCATCCAAGAACACATCCACAGGAATCATTGCGATTTGATTCGGGTCTTGTTGCCCGTAAGCGCGATCGGACTGAATGGCAAATTCGAAGGAATCGCCAGTTTTTTTGCCTTGAAGATTGGACTCAAACTCAGGGATTAATCCACCAACACCATATAGAAAGACCATTGGGTTTTCTAAGCTTGTTTGTTCAATAAGTTCGCCTGTGTTGTGGTTTTTAAGGGTGTAGTTCAAAGAAACTACCGTGTTTTCTTGAATAATCATTTGAAAAATTTTCGGAAAGGTAAGGGTTTTTTCCTTAGCTGAAAGCTCGGAAATGAATGAGAGTTGCGAATCAATAAAGTTTTTGACGCTTCAAAAGGTACTGCTGCAATACTTGGTTGTACCCCGCAGCGATGTCCACCGGCATAAAGTCAATTCCGTAATTCATACACCGAATTTTCAACTCCTCAAAATAGGCATTCACAGATGACTTGTATAATTCTTTTATTTCCCCTGGTTGTAAACGCATGTGTTCTCCTGTTTCCATATCAATCAATTCGTAGGGTCTGTTTTCCAAATCGAAATCGACTTCTGTTTTTTGGTCGACCACATGGAACAGGATCACTTCATGCTTGTTGTGCTTCATGTGTTGAATCGCACGAAACAAATCGTCTAATTTGTCTGGATCGTCTAATAAATCGGAGAAAATAACAATCAAACTTCGCGTATGACACAATTCAGCCACATCATCCAGTGCCTTTACTGCATTGGTTTTCTTTTGCAAATCATCGGAGTAATTCAACATCCTTTTTTCCAACTCGCTGTACAAATAACGATGATGGGCCATAGATGATTTTGCAGCTGTATGAATCTCAATTTTATCCGAAAAGAAAGTCAGTCCAACAGCATCGCGCTGACGCTTCAAAAGTTCAATTAAGGATGCTCCAGCATACACTGAAAAGTCAAACTTGGTAGAGTCTGCATCTTTTGGGAAATACATGGAACCTGAACAGTCGATAACGATTTGACAGCGTAAATTGGTTTCTTCCTCATATTTCTTGGTAAAGAGCTTTTCTGTTCGGCCAAATAATTTCCAATCGATATGACGCGTTGATTCACCTGAATTGTAAATGCGGTGCTCAGCAAATTCAACGGAGAATCCATGGAAGGGACTTTTGTGAAGACCAGTGATAAATCCCTCCACAACTTGCTTGGCCAAAAGCTCAAGATTCCCAAATTGTGTAAGTTTTATCCGTTCGATCTTCTTATTCATGTCTTAAAAGTACGTTTTTTCATTTTCTATTTAAACAGAATATCTCAAATTAGGGACAAAATGCACCAATTCATTCGTAATTTTGTACTTCATGAATCAAACTCAACGACATACCTTTTACGAAGAACAACTTGCACTTCATTCACAGCAAGCCGATGTTTTCAAGAAAAAATTACATGGATTAGGAACCCTTCGGCTCGTGATTTTTATCCTCGCATTCCTGTCTTTCTTTGCATTGAATGCGGAAGCTTTTATTTGGGTCCTTGCCTTGTCGCTGATCAGTTTTTTGAGCTTGGTGAAGCTTGGCGTAAATGTCCGCTATCAGCGCGACAAGCACAGGAAATCTGCTGAACTGAATCGTTTGGAAATCAATGCGCTTATAGGCGACTGGTCTGGATTTAAAAACGGAGCGGAGTTTATCAGTTCAAAGCACCCCTTTTCATCAGATATGGACGTGTTTGGTGAGGGCAGTTTTTTTCAATTGATCAATAGAACGGTTTCCTTAGAGGGATCAAATCGCTTGGCTGAAAAGCTCTCCGGCGGCTCATCAACGCTTGAGCTAGACCACTCAGCGATTGAGGAATTGAAGCAACACATGGCATGGAATCAAGGGTTTTGTGCTGAAGGATTGCTCTCTGAGCCATCCGATTTTCGACACGACATCCGCAAGGTGAAAAATGTTGAAGTTAGCACGCATGTATTTGCCGAATTTCTGCGCATCGGAATCCCAATTTGCTCCATTTCTATGGCCATTCTATTTGGAATGGGAGTGGTCAATTCTGCCTCTTTCTTGATGTATGCCTCTCTTGTACTTGTGTACATCGGTTCAGGCTTAAAACAAACAAACTTGCTGGCAGCTGAATTGGGAAGTGTTGCCAATGTGACCAAGATCAGGCGCCGACAAATGGATCTTGTTTCTAGTTTGACTTTAAATAACGTATCGTTTAGAACATACATTGACCAACGCTTAATTGGGGAACACTCCTTAGAAAAAGCCTTGATTGCGCTCGAACGCCTTCAAGAACGAATTGATTACCGCATGAATTTACCGGTAGGTGTCTTGTTGAATATCTTTTTGGCCTGGGACCTTCAACTTATTCATCAATATAAGCAGTGGCAGAAAAAATACAGTCAGGATTTCACAGAGCATCTTGAAATGTTTGCTGAACTAGAGGTTTGGGTGAGCGGAGCCATTTACAAATTCAACAATCCTGATTCTGTCTTTGCAACAATCCAAGACGAATGTGCGCCAAGTATTGGTGATTTAAAGCATCCATTTGTTCCCGAAGAATCGCGTCAAGGGAATAGCTTGAACTTCATGGATGGGCATAAATTCCAGATCATCACTGGGCCAAATATGGCAGGAAAAAGCACTTTCCTTCGCAGTGTTGGATTGGCTTTTATTTCCGCCAATGCCGGATTCCCTGTGCTCGCTTCTACATGTCAGTTGCCCCAACGAAAGTTGTATTCGAGCATGCGCACATCCGATGATTTAAATGCGAAAAGCTCTTATTTTCATGCGGAATTGTCCAGATTAAAAAGTATCATGGACGCCATGAATTCTGGCGAAAAGGTATTCGTGATTCTTGATGAAATATTGAAAGGAACAAACTCCATCGATAAAGAAAAAGGTTCAGCGCTGTTCTTGCAAAAAATGAAACGCCTTGGCTGTATGGGGCTTATCGCAACCCACGACTTGTCATTGTGCAATTTGGCAAAAGACGATTCAGACTATTTCAATCAAAGTTTTGATTCCGTTATTTCGAACAATGAACTTTCATTTGATTATCGTTTGCGCGACGGGGTTTGCCAAAACATGAATGCCACGTTTTTGCTGACAAAAATGGGCTTAATTGATTCTGAAAATTTGAATTTAGAAAATTAGTATTAACTTCACTTTACTATGCGTCTGCTTCTAACGATCTCATTTTTTTGCTTTTGTTTCTTCAACACGAAAGCTCAAGCCATTGAACCACGTCATACATTCAACCTTGAGCTTGGACTTCCTAACGGAATGACCAACAAGCCCTTCAAGAATATCATGCAAGGATTGGCGAATGTTGCGCCCTATTATCAGTTTGCATTTAAAAATCACTTGATTATCGGAGCTGGGTTGATGTATTCCTACTTTACCATCAATGAATTTAAAGTACCAAAGAAAGTATATGGCGGAATGCATACCGGTGGAGCATTTGTAAAAGTGGGCTGGGAAAAGTTTCATACCGAACGCTTTGCGACAGATTTCAGCATCAAAATTGGATACACCCAAAGCTATTTCGATACCGACATGAACAAGGTTTTTGGCCAAAATCCCTATGTGGCAGAAGCAGGATATATCGAGCCTACGATGGGTTTAATTCTGACTGCAGATGAACTTACATCCTTTCGCTTTTTTATTGGATATGGATTGCAGGGATATGCATTTCAACCCTATATGATTGGACTTCAAACATTAGGG
>CAMBMC010000080.1 GCA_945868555.1 Chitinophaga pinensis
TGAACTTGTTCCGGTCTCTACCTGTTTGACGGACCCGTCAGGAAGTGTAATGTTGATCATCATGAATCTTTGAATTGTTGCAAATGTAGCTATTTTGAGCTAAATATCTGTTGGGATGTTGGGATGATTTGTGCTCTTTCCCGTTTGATTTGTGCGATAATTTCACTTACTTTTAAGTAGAATATTCTGAAACCACAACCCTCATGACCTTTTACGATCGTCCGTTCGTATTTATTACCCTGTCTTTTCTGGTAGGATTGGTGCTGGCTTTTGCATGTCGAACTCATGCCGATTTATTGTCGTACGGCTCTTTTTTACCGCTTTTCTTGGTGTTTTTTCTAGTTGTTTTTCGGGCAAGGGGAATCATTTTTCTTGGTCTTTCGTGTCTGTCATTCTGTGGAATTGGAAGTTTACTGATGCTCGAGCGCTTGCATGTAGTTGAAGGGAACGAGCTAGAGGAAATGTATCGACCTGGAGATATTTGTGTTTTTCGCATATGTGAGTCGAAGGAAGGTAAAGGTGATTGGAATAAAGCCATTGGTGAAGTCGAACAGCACATTGGTACAAAAGTAAAAGCTGTGCGATCAGAAAAGGTATTGTTCTTGATTCACAAAAATGAATCCATCCTACAGATTGGGGACCAAGTGGCTATTTCATCCGCATTGATGGCGATTCGAAATGAGGGGAACCCTGGTGAATTTGATGCGGAGATGTTTTGGGGCCGACAAGGCATCAACAAAATGGCTTTTGTTTCCCGTGGTGAACTGCTGCTGCTAAATCAAGAAAAACAATCGCTCATCACCAAGTGGATCAATGCCTCACGAAACTATTTAAGATCTGCCCTAACGGCGCATTTGTCGGGAGCTGAGTTGGCTATTTCTTTAGCGCTCATTCTCGGTGATAATTCCATGCTGGATAAAGAAATTCGAGACAGTTTTACGAATACGGGAGCATTGCATGTGCTGGCAGTTTCTGGCTTACACATCAGCATCATCATGCAGATTCTCATGGCTGTATTGGCTGTGTTTTCTGGCGTGTTATCTCGAAGAATTGCGGTGATCTTGTTGATCGGAATCATGTGGTGGTATGCTGCAATTACTGGACTTTCTCCTTCTGTATTGCGCGCGGTAATCATGTTCACAGTATTGTCCATTGCTCAGCTTTCCGGTAGAAATTACGACTCCTTAAACACCTTACTTTTCACTGCTTTTGTGCTTGTGCTCTGGAATCCATTGACGGTGTTTGATATTGGGTTTCAGCTGTCCTTTTTAGCAATGCTTGGTATCTTTTTATTCTATGAGAAGATTGCATCTTTTTGGGTAATTCAGCAAGCGATACTTCAGAAGGTTTGGCAAGGAACCGCCATTGGCTTGGCTGCCCAAGTGATGACTACACCCTTGTCTTTGCATTATTTTAATCAGTTTCCCAATTACTTTATTCTTACAAACGTTGGATTGATGGCCAGTTCAGGACTCATCTTAGGAGGTGGTTTGTTGATCTTTTCTGTTTCGTGGTGGGGATTTGTGGCCAAGTGGATTGGTT
The DNA here is from genome assembly GCA_945868555.1 of Chitinophaga pinensis. GTDB lineage: Bacteria > Bacteroidota > Bacteroidia > Flavobacteriales_D > Crocinitomicaceae > M0103. The sequence continues at coordinate 1,543 of CAMBMC010000080.1, forward strand.
TCGTTTTGATGCTGGTTGTAGGTCTATCATTGTGGTTTATTCAATGGGTTGAGACTTTACCCGGTGCGGTCGCATTCGGTTTTACAGTAAACTTTTGTACAGTTCTTGCCTTGGGTGTTTTGTTCCCTTTGTTGTTTTATTTTAAAGTTGGTACAAGAGGATTTTGGATATCCCTCGTGGTGGTTTTTGGAATATTGGTGGGAATTGTTTTTCAGCGATTTCAAAACATTCATCGCAATGAAATCATTGTGTTCAATGCACGAATGGTGGTCATGGCTGTTCGAGTAAATGGACATGTGTTTTGCTTTTATCGGTCAAAAAAAGCAGATTTTTTCAAGGTCGAAAGGCTGATTGGGAATTACCTCAAAGTTCATTCAGGAAAAGTCCATTACTGCAATTTAGATCGCCAAAATTGGAACATAAATGTGGATGGATTCAAGATTGTCGTAGAACCTGAAAAGGGGTGGGTGAATTTAACTTGTGACCGTCAAAAGGTCCGGGTTCTTTTGGATGATGTATCTATTAAAAGGTTGCAAGACGAACATTTGATTGCCATGCCATGGATAAAAGCAACACCGCAGAGTCCAATTGAACATTATCTGTCCACGAGATCTTGGCGATTGGCGATTTAATAGAGTTTTTCTTTACGCACCAAATGAAAATAGCGGTCGTATTCCATGGCGTAGCCGGCAATTGAACCATTTCCTTGGCTCGGTTCAATGGCAAGAACAAACGTGTATCCAATCACTTGACTTGCTGGCTCATTGGATGCTTTGATGAATTGAAAGTTGCTGGTTGTAAGTTTAGAGGCCGTATTCACAAGTTCGGAAACGCTTATGTTGCCTAATATTTCCAAAGCTGCGAGTGTCTTTAAAATTCCTTCGGTTCCTAAGGAAGCGCGTCGCTGTGCAATTTCCATGATCTGAAGCATATGCCGCACCTCAAGATCTCGCTGATCCTTGGATAGCTCATTGAAACGGTTTGTAAATAGAGTGTAAAATTTACTTTCAGATGAATTCGGTGGATTTCCTAGATTCAGAAATGACTCATTAAACAGGTATTGTTTGTAGCGCTCTGTATCGCGTTTTGGCAGAAAGGTACTTTCACGAATAATCATGTCATGGACGACAAGCTCGGACGATACTTGAAAGTTTGCACCGTATATTTCGGTAGTCGTATCGGACGTAAGCGCAAACACATGGTTTTCGATGTAAATAACACGGTTGGTGTCATTCCGTGCAATGATGCGTTGGTTCCCTATTTTTTCATCCAATAAAGCATCCATTTTTAGACCTTTCAATTCATTGTTATATTTCAATGCATAAAGTGAGTCTAGAGTGCGATAAGAATTTGGTTTCACGATTTGAGTTTCACCAAAAGCAACGGATTCATACATGTATCCTTCATTTTTGGTAGTGCTCTGCACATAGGATTCAACGGCCTTGTGTCTGCGGATTTCAAATGCTTCAGGCGTTTCCGGTGCTGTATAATGTAAGCCACAAGCACTCATCATGGAGATGAGGACACAAAAAATAAACTGATTATGATAGACAATTCGCATAATCAAGGCGCTTGAATTCCTGCCTTAATCGACAGATGAAAATAATTATATTAACGATTGAGCATCACCGGCATCACGAGCATGAGGATGTCCTCATTTTCGTTGTCCTTGTGCGCGGGCATCAAAAGTCCAGCTCGACTTGGTTCGCTCATTTCCAAGCGAACTTCGGGTGTTTCCAAACTGTTGAGCATTTCCATCAGAAAGCGAGAGTTAAATCCAATTTCCATGTCGTCTCCGTCATAGTTACATGTCAATCGCTCGTTGGACTCATTTGCAAAATCAATGTCTTCAGCAGACAACGAAAGTTCAGAACCTGCTAATTTCAACTTCACTTGATGTGTTGTTTTATTGGCAAATATTGAAACACGCTTAATTGAACTTAGGAATTGAACACGATCAATCGTCAACACATTTGGATTCTCTTTCGGAATTACCGCCTCATAGTTCGGATATTTTCCATCAATCAAGCGGCAAATCAAAACGATATCGTTGAATGTAAACAAGGCGTTAGACTCATTGTACTCCATTGTGATTTCCTCATTCCCACTTAAATTTGATTTCAATAGGTTCAAAGGTTTTTTCGGAAGAATAAAAGATGAACTTCCTTCGGCTTGTGAATCTGTTCGTCTGTATCTCACCAGTTTGTGCGCATCAGTCGCAACAAACGTGATATCCTCAGGGCTAAACTGACAAAAGACACCACTCATGACTGGGCGAAGGTCATCGCTACCCGTCGCAAATAGAGTTTTTCCAATGGCTTTTGACATAATATCACCACTCAAGCGAATTGTTGTGCTATTTTCGATGGATGGAATACGAGGGAATTCATCGCCACTAAATCCATTCATTTTCGATTTCCCATTGTCATAAGCAATTTCAACAGCCATTGATGTAGGGTCGATCAAAAATGCGCAGGGCTGATCGGGCATGTTTTTCAGTACATCGATCAAAATTTTAGCTGGAATGGCAACTTTGCCAGATTCTCGTGCTTCAACCTGCAGCGTGGTGCGCATTGTAGTCTCTAGGTCGGAAGCTGAAATCGTCAACTGTCCATCTCCAATTTCAAAGAGAAAATTATCTAGAATTGGCAGATTATTACTTGTACTTAGCACTCCTGAAATGCTCTGTAAATGGCGTAAAAGCGACGTGCTGGAAACAATAAAGTTCATTGATTTGTAATTTATATCAAAACTATGAAAGCAAGAGGAAATAGCGTGTAAATTGACGCTGTTTTTTTTAATAGGTTATCAACAATTTCTTAGAAAAATTGCTTGGATAAACGCAAGGAAGTGAATTGGTAGAGACTAGATGTACTTATTGGACTTCAGGTGCATCTTGGGGTATTGATAATTGAGGAAGAACCATTGGGAAATAGACATGACCAAGTAGTAAAGGATTAAATACATGGTATTGACACTTCACCATCTCACCATTCGGCAACTGGCACCAAAATTTATTCATGTCAATATCTACAACCTCGCCAAATTCATTGCGCTGTGATTGGAATGAATTGATGCGGAACATTCTAAGTTTTGTCGATTGTCCATTTGTTTCGGTCAATTTCAACGTCGCAAAGGGTGTCGTGCGCTTCATGCTGTCGATTTGCTTTTGACTCAATTCATAATTGGCCAATTCGTAGTGAACCTTTTTATAGTTCTGCAAATAAAGATATACCCGTTGTGGATTGACATCTTTCAACAATTTTCCTTGCTGATAAACTTTTGTTTTTGTTCCATTTTTTGTCACACTGAAACTGCGCTGAGGCACATCGTAAAAACGAACTTCTACTTTGCGGATTTTGTCCATGCGAAGTGCAAAAATCTCTGTACACATCCATTTTCTTGAATCAGCAAAAAAGCGGGGTTCGATGATGCCATTGAACCCTTTTATTTTCATAATCACTGGCAAATCGCTTTTCCCCGATTCAGGTGAGTCTACCAACATGATTTGTCCGTAGTGATCTTGCGCCGGAGGACCGATGTACCATGTTTTGACCCATTCACCCTCCTGAAATATCTCAACTTTAATGTGCTGGCTTGCCATTAAATTGGTGATTTGTTTCTGGGAGTTTTCAGGCAAGTACCCTTTCCATTCAATGTTTTTAATGGCATCGAGGATAAAAGAAATACTTGGTTGTGAAATGCATCCACCCGTTTTATCTGTCCATTCTTCGCCATTTTTGATGGCTTCCATCACTCTTCCTTGTGCATCGGTGATGATAATTTTATCGATGGTAGTGGTGTCAGCAAGGGCAAAATCAATAAGCTCAGTTGTGGAATGTCCTTTGGAATTCATTGCACGCATCGCAAACCATCCCAGCAAAACAAGAATAACAATAGCGGACAGTAGAGCAATCAGTTTTTTCATAGACAATTAGAGTTGTGTGTACTTTCTCTTTCGCAAATAATTCATGAGCAAAGCAAAAAGTAGAATGAGCAATATAGGGAGAAGGACATTGATGATTTTGTAAAATGTACCGTCATTGATCACTTTGTCCTTATCCATGGCATGAACATCAATTTGACGGCTTCGGACATCGAGTACAGAGTTGTCTCCCATGAGGTAGTCCATCATGTTTTGGAAGAACTCCTGATTTCCAAAGTAAACCGGAATATTTGCCTCGGCGAGTTCTCGATCCATTCTTAAATCATTAAAGGAGTTTGGACGATACATGTACCCTTGACCATTTCTCGCTGGCATTGAGTCGTAAGAATTTCTTAGAAATCGGCCGTTTCCAATTAAAAAAACCTTTCCTTCAGTTGAACTTTGCGCCATGTATTTTCGCGCGTTGGGGTTGTTGACATACTCTTCAACGATCCGTGTCTTGAAATGGGATTCAAATGTTCCTTCAGCCAGTCCTGCAAGGCAGCGCTGATTGAGCGTATCTGTTGGGTCAGTCGCCAATTGTGGATTCTTTCCGTAGCTCATGGGCATGGATAGACTCACCAATGGTGCAAGTCCTGTGACATTGGAATTTGTCGATGAACTCAGGATGGGGGTGAGCAAGAGATTTTTGTTCGGAATGAATTGTATTTCACTGGCATATTTCAGTGATACAGGCTCGAGGTTGCGGGCAATTGGGTGTTGTGTTGCTGTTGCCAAAACATGGAAGAACCAAGGTATAAGTGATTGTTGAGCAAAAGGAACGGCCTTCGGAGCACAGTTGGCATCAATCACATAATTGTCGTTAATTTTCAAGCCATAATCATAAAGCAGATTTTCGAGGCCTGTCGTATTGCGTGTGGTATGTGTCGCTCCTTTCCTGTTTAATGTGTCTTCATCGATATGCAAAGGGTCAAGGAAACACATCAATCGGCCTCCCCGCATGACAAATTGATCGATGAGGTATAAATCTTTGTCGCTAAATCGCGTTCGTGGTCGTGCAATGACGAGACCATCAACATCATCTAAAGCTGCAAGAGAATCATTTAGCGTGATGTCAGCGATATTGTAATAAGGAGAAATGAGCGCACGTGCACGTTGGGTTTCAGCAAAAGAAAGTTCCCCATGACCCTGAAGGAATGCGACTCGTGGACGCTCCTGTTGAATGGATCTTCGCATGGAACTCACCAAGATGTACTCGAGATTTTTCACTGAATTGTCAATCATCTCGGTGATATCATCCAAATAGTAAGGTTTTCCAGCACTTGTTCCCGGCAAGAATTGAATGGTACTCACGGTAATGCCACCATAATCAACTACGGCACCTGGCCAGAGCAACAATTGGTTCTGAGCACCATCTTTCATGTAAACAACATCCATCGGAATGATGCCTTTTCCTCGATCGTAAAGGGATTCAAAGAGCGATTGTTTTTCCCCTTCTGATCCCACATTCGGGTCAATGAATTGATATTCTATGCGATTTCCAGCATATTGTTTAAATTCTTGCAATTTATCCTCTATGGCATTTCTGAAGCTTTTCAATTCTGCAGGCAAATTCCCTTCGAGATAGATCTTGATGCTTAAACGATTGTTGAATGTTTCTTCATTAGATAAGAATTTTATGGTTCCCTGTGCCAAGGAAAAACGCTGGTCTTCGGTCATGTCGATGCGCTTATACAACACCGATCCGATGATGTTTACGAATACGAGAGAGACGATGACAACAGAGAAAAATAACCAGTTGTAAATGCCTTTCGATAGTTTTTTACGTTCTGCCATGACCTTAGCTTTTGAAAGTTTTAACCACCGTGAGCGCGGCAAATATAAATAATCCGATAACTGATCCGAAGTAGACAAGATCGCTTGTGTCGATCACGCCCTTCATGATGGCGTCATAATGATATGTTAGGCTGATGTATTGTAAAACAGAGTCAAATTTCCCCATGATGGCAAATGAGCCAAGGAGCCAGAATCCCCAGTAAAAAATGAAACACAGGAAGACCGCAATAATAAATGCAACGATTTGATTGCTCGTGAGGGCGGATGCGAATATGCCAATAGCAACGAAGACAGCCCCGAGCAAGAGCAGTCCGATATAGGAGGTTATCGTTGCGCCATCGTCTAATATTCCAACAGGATTGCCAAGGAAATGAATGGAAACATAGTAGATTATCGTTGGGATTAATGCGATAAAGACAAGTGTAATTCCGGCAAGGTATTTTGATGCAATGATGTTAAAGTCGGTAATTGGCCTTGTAAAAAGAAGCTCTATGGTTCCAAGTCGGCGCTCTTCCGCAATCATGCGCATGGTAATGGCTGGAATGAGAATCATGAAAATGAAGGGGGAAATATCGAAAAATGGAATGAGGCTCGATTCACTTCCTTCAAGTAGGTTGGCATACATGTATTTGTTATTCGGAAAAATCCAGTGAATTAATCCCGAAGCGAGCAAGAAGATAAGGATGAAAATATACCCAATAATTGAACTTAAAAACCCATTCAATTCCTTATTGTACAAGGCGAAGAGTGGTCCTTCGGTAATGTTGTCTGCACCGATGTATTCTTTTTTACCAAAGGCCAAGAGAGGAAGAAATATGAATGGAAGGAGAACAAGACCTAGCGAAAAGTACCATTTCTGATCAAATGCTTTTCCCAAGCGGTTCAGAAACCAACAATGTAAAACGACATTAAATCCAGGGATAATTAGGAGCAGTCCCCACCACATCGGCTTACCCACAATTTTGGATAAGATCATGAAGTTGTAAGGAGAGATGACGGCTTCCCACCCTTTGCGTCCAGCTTTAGTGAAGATTTTCCATAGCGACACCACACTCACGAAAAGCAGTACACACAAGATAATTTTTATCGAATCGTTCATATCAAAAGAGGTGTGAATGGGCCAGTTTGAACCGCCCCAACTTACAACTTCAAATGTAATCTTTCCTTTTGAAACGATTGCAGGTCATGGATGCTGAAATATCAGCCAACACTTGTGTATAATTTGTAGGGAATTAAAAATTAAAAATTAAAAATGAAGAATTGGAAGTTGTGAGTAAGGAATTCAGTGGCTGAGGTGCGCAGCATACTCGAAGCCCGAATTACATTTATTTATAAGTAACCGAAGTACGAATAAGTCACTTGTCTTTTGTCTCAAGTCTTAATGACTTAACATCCAAAAGTATTTAAATAGAAAAAGCCCCGACAGTGTCGAGGCTTTTTCAAATTGATGCGATATATTGTAGTTACGCTAACTTCACATTCATGGCATTCAATCCTTTTCGTCCTTCTTCGAGTTCGAACTCTACTTCATCGTTTTCCTTAACTTTGTCGATAAGACCTGAGACGTGGACAAAATACTCTTTTTTTGATTCTTCGTCGATAATGAAACCAAATCCTTTTGTTTCATTAAAGAACTTAACTGTTCCCTTGTTGTTCATTGTACTATTGAATTGATAATTTTGGTAAAGATATGTTTATATTTTAATAAGTTGCACTTTTTTTTTATTTAATTGACATCAACATTTTTTAATGAAGATTTTCGAATCCATCAAAGTACGTGTTTAAAGTCCATGCATCGGCTTTTTGCTCAAACCAACATTTTATTTTTGGCCAAATTTCTTGAAAAATTTCTGATGTTCGATAGCTTTCAAGTGCTTCTTCCGACTCCCAAATACTGTAGGTGAAAACAATGCAAGGATTCTTTCTGTCCTG
>CAMBMC010000081.1 GCA_945868555.1 Chitinophaga pinensis
GTTATTCAACACCTCTTTTTTATCTGGACCAGCAAAAATACTTAAATAGCAACGCGCCAAAGAGAGGTCAGATGTTACCCGAACAGTGGTCACAGTCACCATTGCGCCAAGACATACTTCACGCGCATTTCGTTGAAAATAAGTGCCCATTTCTTCCTGAATGACACCCTCAATTCTGTTCTGTCTGATTGAACCCATGGTGCAAAAGTAACAATAGTTCGCCCTTTAAAATGAACAATAGTCAACAAACTGTATCTTTGACAGCGCAATGAAAGGAATAATTGACATTTACAGGTACACGTTTGCATACAAGGGCCGAGCCATCTTGGTGATTTTGTGTAACCTGCTCTTTGTCATCTTCAACTTGCTTTCTATTGTGCTATTCATCCCTGTTCTACAGCTCATTTTCCGACCTGAAAACCTGGTCAAAGCGATGGAGGATCCTTCGTGGAACGGCGCCATCACCTCGCTTCCCAAACACATTTCTCAGGAATACCAGTATTTCATGCAGCAACTTGTTGTCCATGACCCGAAGGATGCCTTGTTCTTTGTGTGTGTCACGGTATTCATTGCATTTTTCCTGAAAAACGTATTTCGCTACGGCGCCATTTGGCATCAGTCAGAATTGCGCATGGCTGTTGTTCGCGACCTGCGGGATTCTATTTTTTCCAAAGCACTGAGACTGCCCATTTCTTTTTACACCAATGAGCGCAAAGGAGATTTGATGTCTCGCATGAACAGCGATGTTGGTGAAATTGAAATTGCGGTCATCAGCATGTTGGAATTGATTTTCCGAGAACCCATTGCTATTCTCATTAATGTGAGCACATTGATCTGGCTGAGTCCAGAACTTACGCTCGCTTCCCTGATTTTACTTCCCGTTTCTGCCTTCGTCATTTCACGCATTGGAAAAAGTTTGAAGCGGACAGCGAAGAAAGGACAGGAACAAATGGGTTTGCTCTATTCAACCATTGATGAAGGACTGGGAGGAATTCGAATCATTCAATCCTTCAATGCCGCTGAACAAGTTAGAAACACCTTTCATCAAGTCAATCTGGTTCATCAGAAACTCATTACGAAAGCTTTCCGCAAGCGCGATCTTTCACCTGTTTTAAATGAAACCTTGGGTGCGGCAGTCATGCTTTGTCTCTTGTGGTTTGGTGGATCAATGATTCTAAATGCCAGTGCAAATGGCGCTTTAAATGGTGAGAAATTCTTGACCTTCATCATCGTATTTTCACAATTGCTTCGGCCAATTCAAGGGATTTCTACAAGTCTTGCCAACCTCAACAAAGCAAAGCCCTCACAGGACAGAATCAACGAAATACTTTTTGCCGATGAAATGATTCACGAGCAAAAAAACCCTCAGCCCATCAAAACGTTCTCTGATTCCATTCACTACGAAAATGTTTCGTTTAAGTACAAAGAGGAATGGGTACTTGAAAACATTGATATTGAATTGAAAAAAGGGAAATCCCTTGCCATTGTTGGGGAATCTGGCAGCGGGAAATCAACCCTTGCCGATTTATTGCCACGATTTTATGATGTCACATCGGGACAAATAGTGATTGACTCTGTTCCCATCACGACCTATTCCTTGCACGACCTTCGCGAGCAAATCGGGATCGTTTCGCAGGAATCCATCTTATTCAACGCATCCATCCGAGAAAATATAGCCTTTGGGATGTCCGATGCAAGCACCGAAGAAATTGAAGATGCTGCGCACGTAGCCAATGCACACGAGTTCATCGTTCGCATGGAAAACGGCTATGAAACGAACATTGGTGAACGGGGAAATAAACTTTCTGGCGGACAAAAGCAACGCATTAGTATCGCTAGAGCTGTATTAAAGAATCCAAACATTTTAATTCTTGACGAAGCCACATCTGCGCTCGATACGGAATCGGAAAAATTGGTGCAGGACGCCTTAGATCATTTGATGAAAGAGCGCACCGTACTGATTATTGCACACCGCCTAAGCACTGTTCGCAAGGCAGATGAAATCATTGTTCTCTCACAGGGAAAAATCATTGAGCGCGGCAATCACGATTCGCTTATGGCATTAAAGGGAACGTATTTCAACCTTTGCTCCTTGCAGGGAATGCGCGATTAAAGATCAGAAACGCATGTAATCCGCTGGATTCACGCTCGATTGATTGAACCACAATTCAAAGTGAATGTGCGGCGTGTTGTAATTTTTTCCGTAATTCCCTACAATGGCAACAGGGTCGCCCACTTGCACTTTCTCGCCCCGCTTTTTCAATACTGCTTTCGCATGTGCGTAGCTTGAAACAAACCCATCTGCATGTTCAATCACAATGACATAGCCCTCTTGATTTGAGAATCCGGCATAGACAACCGTTCCCGCCAAACAACTCACAACGGGAGTGTCTTTTTTTGCGCCAATCTCAATCCCGTCGCGTTTCAACTGATCAAATGTAGCGATGACCTCTCCTTTTAGGGGAATCGCGAAACTGCGTTGAAGGACTTCGCTTCGCCGCTGTTTCCCTGTGCGCAAATCATCTTTTACTTTTTTAGCTAAGGCGAGCTCCTCTTCCGTAGATTCAGTCGTTATTTCCGACGAGTAATCACCAGCCACTTCAGGGACTAAGGTATCGATGTGCTCCTCGATTTCTTTGCCGAGAATGAGGGCTTGAACAGACCGTGCATATTTTTCTTGTGCAGCCACCAGTTTATTCAATCGCGTGATTTCCTTATCCTGTCGTTCCAAACGTCCGCGCTCTATGCTGACATCGTCCGTTCCAAAATATCCCGCCAAGGGACTTGAAACAATCAAAAGGGTCATCACGACACCAATCACCAAGGTCACAATTGCCAGTAAGGAAATCACCTGCAGACGACTCGCAGTAAAACTCCAACGCACTTCAAAGTTCTTCGGGTCCGAAGCCGAATATTTGACGCGTTCACGCAATGCCGATAATATTATCCTGATTTTTTTCATGTAATACAACAAAACTGCTCAATTTTGCCCATAGAAGCAAATAATGCTTTGACAAGTTCATCAAAAAATGTACTTTGGAAAATAAAGCTATTTTTATCTGATTTTGACAACTTTTTAAGTACTCAATCGTCTTATATTAAGAATTGAAAAAACGCACGCTCATATCATCCCTTTTATTGTCGGTGTTTACCGCATCAGCCCAGCTGGTGACAACTCCCGGCCAGAGTCCATCTAGCTTGGTACAAAATGTCTTGCTCGGTCCTGGGGTTGTCGTTTCAAACATCATGTACAACGGCAGCCAAACGGCCATAAGTTATTTCACTGCCACCGGAAGTAACCTCGGGATTGCCGAAGGCATTGTCATGACCACAGGCACCATACTCGACAATGGCGCTGGGCCTCAAGGACCAAACGAACAGACGAATTCTGGAATCAACAACAATTTTGGTGGGTACCCATTGCTATCACAAATCATTCAAGGAACGCAAACCTTCAACGCAGCGATCCTCGAATTTGATTTCATTCCGTATTCAGATACCGTTCGCTTCCGCTACGTCTTTGGCTCGGAGGAATATCCGGAATTTGCTCCGCCAAACAACTCCTCCTACAATGACGTTTTTGGGTTTTTCATTTCAGGCCCCGGGATAGCAGTCCCGAACACAAATATTGCCCTACTACCGAGCGGTTCAGTGGTTTCGATCAACAATGTTAACGGGATTACCAATTCAGCTTTCTTTAACAACAATGGAGACGGAAACACGCAGCCCCAGAATGTCAATCCATATTTTATTCAATACGACGGGTTTACAGATGTGCTTGAAGCGGTGTCGAAGGTCCAATGCGGACAAACCTACCATTTAATCATGGCCATTGCAGATGTAGGTGATGGCATCTTCGATTCTGGGATTTTTCTCGAAGCCAATAGCTTGAGTTCAAACTCACCCGTTGACATTACGTATACATTGTCACAACAAGCATTTAGTGACCCCGATGTTATGGCAGAAGGTTGTGTTTCGACAACCGTTTCTCTTGAACGAGGCGGAACAGCAAATGCATCACTTACGGTTCCGATCACCGTAACAGGAACAGCTACAGAAGGTGTCGACTATTCGAACATACCCAATTCCGTGACTTTTGCACCTGGTCAAACTACGATTACATTTACATTCGATGCCTTTGCCGATGTTCTAGTTGAAGGTGCCGAAACCATCAGTTTCAGTTTTGGAATTACAGACCCCTGCGGAAACGTCACCCCAATTGTGATTGATCTCGGTATTGCGGATGTGCTCCCTGTTGCTGTTGTGCTTGAGAGCTCTGAAATTCTCTGTCCAGGAGAAAACATCGAATTGATTGCCACAGCCTCCGGTGGTGTTGGTCCCTATGTGTATTCTTGGAACACCGGCGCTAACACTCCTTCAATTTTTGTTTCTCCAACGAGCACACAAACGTACACTGTGACAGTGACCGACAACTGTCTTTTGCAGTCCGCTTCGGCCTCAGATGTTGTGGACGTGCCTATTTATCCACCCCTTGTTCTTGCGGAATCACCAGATATCACAGAGATTTGTCCCTACATCCCAACTCAACTAGAGGTGAATGCCACGGGTGGAGCTGGCGGATTCACCTACCAATGGAGCGTAGTTGGCGGGGAAGCGCTTGGAACGATCAGCAGCCAGGTTGTTGATCCATCCAGCACAACAAGCTACCAAGTCGTCGTTACCGACCAATGTGGAACAAGTCAAAATGCAAGCATTCTATACACCATCACAAGTCCGCCATTGGTGGTGACCATGACTCCCGCTACTGACATCTGTCCAGGTGACAGCATTCAGATTGGCGCTTCGGTAAGTGGTGGATACGGTCAATATTATTACCTGTGGCCACATTCCGGAGAAACGACCAGTTCAGTTTGGGTTCATCCAAGCAGCACTGCTACTTACGGAGTCATTGTTTCCGATGAATGTCAAACGTTTTCTGTTCCAGGAAGCACGCAAGTGACTGTGGTTGCACCGGATGCAGATTTCATTCCTTCCAGCAGCACCTTGTTTGATAGTCTTTCGATTACCTTTCAAAATTTAAGTTTGGATGCCGTAAGCTATCAATGGTATTTTGGCGATGGAAGTTCATCGACCATGGTCAATCCAAACAACATATACGATTTGCCGGGCAGCTATCTTGTCACGCTCATTGCCACAGATGCCAAAGGGTGCACCGATACCATCACCAAACCCATTGAGATTGAAGAGGCCTATTACATTTATGTACCAAACACATTTACCCCTGATGGACTTCGTTTCAACAACACCTTCAACGCGAGTGTTGTCGGTATAAAATGGCTAGAAGTTCGTGTGTTCAACCGATGGGGAGAAGTGCTATTCCAATCCACAGAACGTGACTTTGAGTGGGATGGATTCTACAAGGGAAAAATGTGTCAGGACGGCACGTACACGTGGAAAATCAGTTACATCACCAATTCGGGTAGAGAAGCGACCATCACTGGCCACATCAACCTTATTCGTTAGAGGCATTTCGTTCGTCCACCATCCACAGGAACATTGATTCCGTTGATGTATGACGCTGCTGGAGAAGCTAAAAATGCAACAGCTGCTGCAATTTCTTCAGGCAAGGCAATGCGTTTCATCGGTGTTTCCTTCCCCATTTCAATCAAGACATCCTCAACAGTTCCAGCCGTTTCATCCGCTTTGATTTGCGCCAAGGTTTGAAGTCGCTGCGTGTTTGTTGCTCCGGGTAAGACATTGTTTACGGTGATGCCGAAAGCTCCAAGCTCATTCGCAAGCGTTTTACTCCAACTAGCCACCGCACCACGAATGGTATTCGAGACCCCCAAATTCGGGAGAGGCTGTTTCACAGAAGTAGAAATAATATTGATAATTCGACCATAATTGTCTGTGATCATTCCCGGATACACCAATTGCGCAAGTATATGATTGCAAATGAGATGCTGATTGAATGCCATGATAAACTCAGAAGGATCAGCATCTTTAATTGCACCCCCTTTCGGTCCACCTGTATTGTTAATAAGAATATGAATATTGGTGCCACCTCGAATCAAGGTCGAAACGGCTTTTTTTAATTCCATCGGATGACTAAAATCTGCCACAACAAATTGATGATTTTGTCCATCAGCGGAAGGCAATTCCTCCAATGTTTGTTGGAGTTTACTTTGGTTTCGCGCCAGCAAAACAATGTTCGCGCCCATGTGAGCAAGTTCAAGTGCAACCGCTTTTCCGATGCCTTGTGTACTGCCGCAAACAAGGGCTGTTTTCTGCGTTAATGTCAATTTCATATAAGTCAATCAGTTGATTCAATGAGCAAAACTAACTTTTACTGTGTTAAAAACTTAATGATTATTATTTTTTTTCTAATTAATTGTGCCTTAACTTTGGCACACTTTTAAATTAACTTTCATGAAAAAAACAGTTATGTATTTATCTATCCCGCTTGCTTTAGTGCTGACTATGGTGCTCACTGCATTCAATGGGATTGGGCAGACAGTGCTCATCAATGGTGCGGCCGAGGGTGGCTTCGAACTTGGCGCTACGCCTTCTCTTAATGGTTGGACGACCGTTAACCCTGCTACAGATAGTTGGGTTGTTGGCGCAGCACCTGTTTCAGCAACTGGATCTAACTGTGGATACATTTCTGCGGATGGGGGGACAACTTGGGGCTATTCTCAATTGAGTACCTTCTCCCACATGTACCGAGACATTACGATTCCAGCAAATGAGTCGAAAGTCACATTGACGTTCAAATGGAAAGTCGGTGGTGAAGGTGGTGCCACAAGTGACTGGGACAACATGAAAATTTTCTTAGCCCCAACAACGTTCACCCCATTGGCAACTGCAGGTGTTACCGGTGCAACTCAACTTTCTGGTCCTGGAGCCGTAAGTGGAATGTATAAATTGAATAGTGCTGCATGGAATAACGAAACAATTACGTTCGTTGGTGTACCTGGTACAACATACCGTTTGATTTTTCAATGGAAAAGTGATGGTTTCGACATCATACCTCCACCAGCAGCGATAGATGACATCAATGTGGTGTCTTCACTTCCTGGAATTTTTATTTCAATTACTACTGGTAACTGGAATAACCCTTTAACTTGGGATGCGAATGCTGTTCCAACTGCTGCAGATAATGCTACAGTTTCAACTGCTGACGTTGTAACTATAAATGCAACAGGACAAGTAATCAATAACCTGATCGTTAACGGTACTTTAGCTTACAGCGCTACCCCTACTCAGTTTAACGTGAATGGTAACCTTACCGTGAATACCGGGGGACTCGTGAATGTGTTTGCTGCCACAACAGGTAAAACCCTGTTCGTAACCGGAAATATTTTAAACGACGGGCGAATTGATCTCTCTATAGGCACAGGTACCGCTGGATTATTGAACTTGAATGGTTCATCTGTTCAAACGGTTTCTGGTTCTGGAACATGGGGAGGAACTGTTACAAGCACAACAACAACAAATACGGCTGGTGTCATTCGTAATTTGACGTGTTCAAACACAAGTACAGCGACACCAAACATTATATGGTCGTTCAATAATATTCGCATTGCGAACAATCTGAATATTACAGGTGCTCGCATCAATCTTGGAACGAACAAATTGATTTTTGGTAACTATGCAGCTGGTGTAACATTGACAGCTCCAACAACAGCCGGTTTCTTGCCAGGTGGTACATTTGCTCGATGGTGGATTACTACCACAACTGGTAGTTTGATAACTGCCGGCTTTGACCCAACAAACACAACTAGTCGTTACCCTTTCTTGAATACTGCAGGTACAAATAATCGTGCGATGTACATAACACGAACTGGATCTACTACAGGAAACGTTGCCGGTGAATTGGCTGTGACCTATGCGGATGCTTCTACAATGACGACTGGTTTGTCTGTTGTGGATGGGGCATATACGGTAACAGACCGTTACGATGGAAACTGGACGGTAACTTCAGGCCCTGGATACTTCCACGCTGGGTTACACACTGCAGTTCTTCTTGCCAATGGTGCTTATCCTCCACTGAATGGTAATTCACGCGTGATGTTGGCAAATGCTCCTGCAGGTGGAACACACCAAAATGGAACAGTTTCTCCAGGTGCACAGCGTGCCGGAATGACTTTAGCAAATCTTACTGCAGGTCCATTATACATGGGAATCGCAAGTGTAGACAATCAATATCCTTGTGCTGGAACACCAAATGCGCCAGAGGCTGTAGCAACAACTGCTGCGTCTATCTGTCCAAATGGAACAGTTTCCATGACAGCAAGCAACTTAACTGTAGGATTCATCGGCATCACGAACCAATGGCAAGTATCGTCTACTTCTGGTGGGCCGTATACGAATGTTGTTGGTGGAACAGGTGCAACAACAGCCACACATACAACTGCTGCGATTGCAACACCGGGAACATATTACTATGTTTTGTCTTCAACATGTACAAACTCTGGAGTGACGTCTGTTTCCAATGAGGTCACTGTTACGGTGAATGCATTACCAACCATCAACGCTAGTGCTTCAAACGGAGGTAACTTCTGTGGAGTTGGTGTATTGACTGCTACAGGAGGTACAACCTACACATGGTCACCGGCTGCTTCTTTGTTGAGCAACACAGGAGCTAACGTTACATCTATTGCCACTGCAAATACGACATTTACTGTGTCTGGTACAGATGCTAACGGATGTGTAAATACGGCTACTTCAAGTATCGTGTATACGGCACCGCCAGCAATTACCTTGACGGCTACAACGCCTAATTTCTGTGGTACAGGTGGAACATCTACAGTGACTGCTGCATCTACAGGATCTTACTCTTATGTGTGGTCTTCACCTGATGGAGCTTCCCTTTCTGCCGCTACAGGAAACTCAACTGATGCGACAATTACGCAAACAAGTACTGTGCGCGTAACGGGAACTGATCTTGTGACAGGATGTGCTGAAATTCAAAACTACAGCATCGGTGTTTACCCATTGCCTTCTGCAACGGTAACGACAAGTGCAAATGGTGTATGTCCCGGAACTTCTGCAACAATTGGTTCAGGATTGAGTGCTGGTAACTTCTCAAGTGCATCTATTCCTCACGCACCAGTTACAGCACCAGGTTTTGCAAGCACACTCGTTTCAGGTGGTATTGCTACTCCAGCTCTTTCTACGGGAAGTTTAGATGATGGTGGTTGGTACAATGTCCCAATGAACTTCAACTTTA
>CAMBMC010000082.1 GCA_945868555.1 Chitinophaga pinensis
GACGAGTTACGAGTTACTAATGATGAGTTACAAGTTAAATCTGGGGGCTCCGCTGTGACGGACACATTAGGTGTTTTAGTTACTAATAACGAATTACGAGTTGAAGTTCATGGTGGCTCAAGCGCGGCGAACACCGGAGGCACTCGAAGACACGAATTTCAGCGTTCGAAGTAAGCGCAAGTCTTTGATTCCGCATTAACGGATGAGTATTTTGTCTTTTAACCTAAAAGGTCAAAAAGAAGTAGCTCCGACAGGGATCGAACCTGTATCTAAAGTTTAGGAAACTTTTATTCTATCCATTGAACTACGGAGCTAAGGGATGCGAAGATACGAAATATTGAAAAATCGACTTCAAGCTTTATTGCACCGAAGTTATTTTAGAAAAGCGTTGCAGAATGATTTGCAATGCAATGATTCAATCGGAATTTCTCTTGTACAACTTATGCATCCATATGACATGAGGGAAACTAATGCACGCAATAAAAATGAAGAAAATCCCCCACACCTCAGCATCCGTCGTTTGAATGAAAAATGTATTTAGCACCATGGTGATTGCCAACAAGGCCCAAGCCCCTAAATGAAATGGGAGTGAGTGCATCCACATGGATTTGTTGGACAGTTTAAGGTATTCAGAGGAATGAGACCAACTGGACAGACTGTGTTGTCCAACAAAATAAATTCCAAAAGCTAAAATCAATGGAAGTTGACTGGATAGAAGCAACCAAACAAGCGTGAGAACAAAAGATGTGCGTTTCGTTATAAGAGCAACAATAAACCAGGGGAATAAAGACCAAAATGGTATTGCAAGCTTGAAAAAATGACTATCAATAGCGCTGAGAATAGCTGCTGTTTCTTTTGTGTGCGTTCCAAGAATGAAGGTCAATACGGAGGCTCCCCAAAGGAAAGAAGTAAGGTTTGAAAAACGCCAATTTTTCCCGTCTGTTTGTCCAAAATGCCAACTTGAAAACAGTAGAAAAAAGAGCAAGGCAACTTGTGGGGACAAGATCCAAAGGAACATCATGATCAGGGCCTTGGAGATGTAGTTCAATGAGAATTTTGCGATTCCTTTCAATTCCCAATTCCCACTTTCTATGAGGTGATCGATTGCCCCATGCGGTATTCCTACTGTGACAAAACCAACCAAAAGAAGTCCGTAGCCAAGAATATCCTGTGCTGCAGTATGATTTCCTAATAGGAATAATATGGAGCAAATGACAATAAGCATGGTCGGTCTAAAAGACCTTGAATGGATAAACAATTGAATCAAAGCACTTAAAAATGGCACTAATGGAAGTCTTGAAAACAATAAAACCTCCTCCCAAATGGTCGTTTTTTCATCCAAGAACTTCAAGACCAAATTGGTTTCATTTTTTTGGAACAATGCGAGAAAAATTGATTTTCCTTTTTCAGGTTTGGAGCCTAGTATGGTCAATAGGATGGAGTCGTAAAAAGCAAAGCGTTTGGGTTTATTTTTTTGCGGCGGAATTTGCAGAGGCAAAGCTCCATTTTCCAAACAATCTGCAATTGTTAATGATTGTTCATACATGTTTTTAAACGCATACCCCGTGCTCGGTTTAATTTGTCCCCCATTTGCGCCAATGGGAAAAATCCCTGAATCATTATTTCGTTCAATCTCAAAATTACTCATCGGAATACATCCGACCTCGTGTGACACTATTTTGAAATCCCCATAATTTTTGTTGGCATACCCTTGAAGAAGCGCTTCTGCACCTGTTGTTTCTATAGGTTCGTTTCCAAAACGCGTGACCTCAATTAAGGCCTTGTTCTTTGAAAATGGAAGCACATACATAAATTGAGTAAAGCCATTTTGCTCAATATCGAAGTCCATTAAACGGAATGAATCACTCTCGGGAAGATCTTGTTCTGTCTCAATCACCCATCCTATAAAACTTTGGTAGAGGTGTTCTTGAACTTTTGCTGTTTTTTTAAAAACCGGTGTTCGTGAATCAAAAATAGTTTTGCCCCGAAAGAATTTCTCATTGGCTAGGATGTATGGACCCTGTTCATCACGCGAAACAGTATCTACTTTAGCATTTAACCGATCGATATGGCTATCGCCTTCTATCTCACGAACGAAATTATACAAGTCCAGGCTGTCAATATGGTGGTATTTGTAGGGAAGAATTTCTTTGACGTCACCGCAACTGTCGACAATGCTTTTCCAAGAGTGTTTGATCAAAAAATCCAGTTCTTTGGCCATTCTAGATTCTTCTTCGCCCCAAAAACAAAATGTTTTATCGCTTCTTGTTTTTAATTCTGAATCAACAACAAGAACAGACAGTTTATGGAGTAGATTCCTTTTTTTCAGTTGAAAAAGGATCAGGGAAGTCGATGCGCCTGCGCCAACAAAGATGATATCATATGTCTGTGTTTCGTTTTGCACCTTATAGTTTCAATAGATAATGCGTTTACCGTTTAGTTTTAGTTTATGGAAATAAAAAAAGGTGGAAGAGCTTAAAGCAAATCCACCTTTTCCGAATTTAAAAATCTTTTAAGAAAATTCGTTTAGTCTTCGCTTCTAGACAAAGCATAGATTACCAAACCGAATCCAATTTTGTTGATAGCATCGGCGATGTTGTAAACGATATCCATTGCATGAGTAGCAGCAGCAGCGTCTTCAACAAGTGTGATACCGAACAATCCGCCTGGAGTACCTAAGATGTATCCTAGTGGGTAAATCGCCCATCCAACAAGTACGAACCATGCCAAAACACGAGTAGCTTTTGCTACTTGAGGTCCAGCAGTTTGAGCAAGTTTAGCCACTTCACCGAACCAAACAAGGTATGCGATGTAGAAATAAGCTGCACCTGAAAGTACACCCCAAAGTACGCTGTTGTCACGATCGATTGTTTCACCGAAGTAACCTGTAACCAACATGACCAATGAAGCAAAAATCAATTTCCACAAAAGTGAAATTTTAGCTCCAGCCTTCTTCGTAATGATGTAGAATTCAACACACATCAACGGAACTGTTAAAATCCAGTCCACATAACGGAAGAATGTTGGCGATTCACCTGTCGACAAGTTGTAGCTTCTCATGTAGTAGTAGTGAACTGCTGCAATGAAGGTGATTAACCCCGAAACAAGAACTGATGTTCTCCATTTTTTTGAGGTGTTGTTTAATTCAAAGAAGAAGAAAACAGAGGCGGCCATCATGGCCATCGTTCCAATAAAGAACGTAAACGCAACGTAATTGTCGCTGGCAATCTTTAAATGTTCCATAAGTAATAAATAAATTTAGTTAGCCCTACTCTTAAGGATTTTCGGATACTCCATTAATGTTAAAAAAAAATAAATCTAGAAAAAAAAAACAGCTTGATGCAACTTATTGTTTAATAAAATTGTAATAAGGTTAAACAAATTATATTTTTAGTTAAATTATTTATCCGTTTAAATTATGAAAAATATATCCTTGTAAATATTTGTATATAAGGGTTTTAAGTAAAAAAATAAATCCGATAAATAAAATTCAAAAAAATCTAATTTTTATAGCGCTTTAATCAAATCAAAAAAAATGAAAAAAAATTATCATGAAGCAAAGATGTTGCTTGGACTTACTTAAAAGTAGAGATTGAATCGTCAAAAGCACGTCGATCTACAACATTAAAAAGGTGGTTTTGCTTATTTTGTAAATATCTGAAGATGGCTTTTTTTTGTGGAGGGCATTTTTCAACACTGTTTCGAATAGCCTGATTTTTTCACCGAAAATTAATTTTCCGTTTACAGAGGAAATGTTTAATAATTTTTACCTTTCGGCATGAAAAAACTACTATTTATTTTCGCTGCTAGCCTCTTTTTTGGAGTAAATGCGCAAACGAGTATTTCACCGCTTGAATGTATTTCACCTTTTTATCATGGAGTTGCTTCGGGAGATCCATTGCACGACAGGGTTATTCTTTGGACACGCATAACGCCAATAGATTTTTCTTCATCTCCGACAGTTTCATTTAAGGTGGCACTTGATCCGACTTTTACAACACTCGTTGCACAAGGAAATTATACCACCAATGCAAATCAAGATTTTACCGTGAAAGTAGATGTGGTAGGCTTGGAACCCAATACATTTTATTACTATGAGTTTGAATTCGAAGGAAGTTTTAGTGCAGTTGGCCGAACGAAAACTTTGCCCTTGGGTGATGTCGACAATATCAGGCTTGCTGTGGTGTCATGTGCCAATTTGGAGGCAGGATACTTCAATGTTTATCAAGCGATAAACGAACGCAACGATGTGGATGCCGTCTTAATGCTCGGGGATTATATTTATGAGTATGAAACGGGAGGATATTCTCCAAACGCCAGTGTGGATCGCACTTGGGAGCCTGCGGAAGAAATCGTTGATTTGTCAGAATATCGCCTCCGCTACTCCACGTATCATATGGATTATGCCTTGCGTAATTTGCATCAAAATTATCCATGGATTTGCATTTGGGATGATCACGAAACAGCGAATGATGCCTTCAAAGATGGCGCTCAAAATCATTCAGCGGGAGAGGGAGATTGGCAGCTTCGAAAAGAAAATGGAAAAAAAGCATTTTTTGAATGGTTGCCTATACGGCCCAAGGAGCAGGGCAACACCCAGATTTTTCGATCATTTGAATTTGGAAACCTGGCCGATGTCATTATGTTGGATACTCGTTTAGAGGGTAGAGATGAACAAGTTACTGCGGGCAGTAGCCTGATTAATGATACATCACGAACAATTCTTGGTCAAGAACAATTTGTATGGCTAAAAGATGAGTTAAGTAACTCAACACAAACATGGAAGGTGCTTGGTAACCAAGTGATGATGGGAAAAATCTCAATTCTTGGTTCACCTTTGAATACAGACGGTTGGGATGGGTATCCTGCAGAGCGTGAACGTCTTTACACTCACATTCAAGACAATTCGATTTCAAACTTTGTAGTCGCCACAGGGGATATTCACACGAGTTGGGCAATGGAACTTAAGAATGGATCAAGCCCTGTTGGTGTTGAATTTGTTACTCCTAGTGTCACATCACCGGGTGTTCCGATTAATGTGGGTGGATTTTTGTCGTTTGAAAATCCTCACCTCAAGTATGTTGAACTTACGAAAAAGGGATTTGTGATTTTGGACATTACTCTGGAGAAAATTCAGAGTGATTGGTATTATGTCAGTACGATTGATCAAATGAATCCCACCAACAGCTGCCAAAAATCGTTTTATTGCAACGAAGGAAGTGGAACATTAATCGCATCGAATGTACCTGCAACTGGTCATGGTCCTTTTCCAGCACCATTGATGAGTGAGTGTAGTCGTTTTGCGTCGATTGAAGACATCCAATCCGCGACCGTTGTTGGACTTTATCCCAATCCATCCCAGAATACGATTACTATTCAAGTCATTGGCGAAAATTTATCATCAGAACCTTGGGTTTTTGTAAGCTCGGAGGGAAAAGTAACTCAATTATTACCCAATGTAGTGCAAAGTCCATCGGGGAGTTTTTTACTTGTTTTTGATATCGAGAAACTTCCTTCAGGAAAGTATACGGTGTCTTATCCAGGAAAAGGCAGAGAATGGGTTATGGGATTTGTAAAATATGACTGACCCTGAACTAAAGTCTTTTGTATTTAGAACTGCCTTATTTACCACTTCTTTTAATTTATGATTAATCGGCGAAATAGGGATTTAGACAAATTTACTATTCCAAATACAAGTACATTCGTTGTTCATTAAATGATGTAACAAGATGAATAGAATCATGGTTATCCTGACGATTGATACAGACAATCTCCCGTCAAACTTTCAAGAGATCATACAACATGAACGCGAGGTTGTAGCACAATGGAAAAAAGAAGGTTTCTTGGACCAATTGTTTTTGCGTCAAACCCGCAATGGAGCTGTACTTATATTCAAGGAGATAGACATGGACAAAGTGAATGAATTGATGCCGACCTTGCCCTTGTATGCATTGAAAAAATCGGTGGAGGTTTTTCCGTTGATCAAGGATGCGGAGATATAGGACAGTTTTAGATGGTGGATTGAATCTCCACACTCATCCCGATGCATTGGGACTCACTCTGAAAGAAAAGCAAAAACACAAGAGCGAGAAGGAGATTGAAAGCGAGGTTAAAAAGAAAAAGCGCTGTCACTTTCGTAACTACGCTTTTCTTTTTAGTAGCGGGGACATCCGCCACGTCGGAAACGTGCGTCCGTCAGCTGACGGATATGAGTCCGATGAGCTCAATTTGCTCACGAACAAATCGTCTGCCAGTGCTAGTTTTAATTTGCTGTTCGCGCTTTATCGCTTCCTTTTTTGAGTCTACAAATTCAACATAGACAACTTCCCATGGCCGAAATTTGACTGTAAAACCCTTGCTTGAAAGTGAGTTGTGTGAATGAAATCGATCGAAAAGGTCGGAGGTGTATCCAATATAGATTTTATCGAACTTCTTGGAGTAAAGCGCATAGATGACATACATATAGAGTGGTTTTTAAAATAAAAAAACCTGAGCCAAATGACTCAGGTTTTTCTGTGTAGACAGGAACATCGAATTATCGAAACTGATTTGGGAGGGGTTGCTAATAATCACCTCACTAAATGAACAAACCCATGACCAATTTTAGCGTCTTGAGTTTTGAATTTATAGGTATATACTCCATCAACCAATTCTTTTCCTGAGGAATCTTTTCCATCCCAATTATTTTGATAATTATCCGATTTAAGCACAACATTACCCCAACGGTTTAGGATGAAAACTTCGGTGTTTTCGGGTAAATTTTTAATTTCAAAAATATCGTTGATGTTATCATTATTGGGGGTAATGACATTAGGAAATTCAAATGAAACAACCGGTGATAGTGTATCTGAGCAATCAACCAAAGTTATATTCTGAGTAACGGTTTCTGAAAAGCATTCAAAATCAACTGTGGTTGTAATTTGGTATGTTCCTGTTTCAGAAAATAGATGGTTTGGATTTAAAGACGATGAACTATTGTTTGCTCCTGAAATTGGATCATCAAAATTCCAGTTGATTTGAATGATGGGTGATGCTGTCGCAATAGAAAATGAAATATCGCTTTGCAAACACGAATCAGGAAAAAATGTAATGGTTGAGTTAGCCGCAAATCCCCCAAGTGGTACTTGAGCTGGTAAACCGAGTTGACATGTTGCAGGACTGAAACTGATAGCATTGCTTACATAACCACAAGCTAGCCCCAATGAATTAGGATTTGAGATTTCATCCAACCTTCCGGTATTTCCTATGGCAACATACAATTTATTATTTGGAGCTTGTTCGATTTGAAAACAAGGATAATTATTGGGTTCAAGTGTAGGAGAATAAATCAAAGTATTTGATGATGCTATGGCAGCCGAAGTATAGGTGCTTAAATTTAATTGATAAACCGAATTGATATTTGTGTAGTAAAATTTTGATCCATCGGGAGAAAAACAAGCGCCATACTTTCTGAGAAATTCTGGGGGTGAATCATCCGTAACATTCACCGTTAAAGGGTTGCTTACAACTCCCGTTGTCTTGTTGAAATCGAAAAATTCAATGCGGTCACTCCAATCTATGGGCATACCAATCCGATTGCCATCAGGAGACGCATCCATTGCACCTGCCCAAGCTTCCGTGGCACCAAAGAAGGGAGAAATCGCAAAAATTGAACCTACTGTACTTATAGCGGGTTGTGCAGATACACCACACGCATCAATTTTCCAAGCTAAAAATTCATTCGCATTCTTTTTATGCGCAATCACCCAAAAACCTTTTATTTCAGTACTTCGAATAACAATCAATTTTTCGGTCAAATCAGTTGCAAGTGGTGTATTCATTGTTGCAACTTGGACATCTCCAAGACCTCCGTTAAGGGTCATATCTACGATGCTGTATCTTAATCCATTGTCAGCAAGTGGATTAACGGATTGCGCCTCCAACTCTTCTAGTGTGAATAAATAAAATCGTTGGTTATCCTCAGGAAAAGGTACGATCAACGCTCCCTGGGTGCATGAATTATAAAATCCACCCAATAGATTTGAACCATTTGGCATAACATCATTGTTTGCATCCCAGACTTTTAAACCATCGGTATAGAAAAGCAACTGTCCCGTGGAAGGATCCGATACACTTGCTGTTGATTCATTTGAGTTAATGGCTGCATTGCTTGAGCCAACTGGAATTGGCCCTGAAAAATTTACCCTGGCTCCATATCCAAAAACCCAATTATTATTTTGCAATTGACAAAAAATAATGGGTATTTGTAGTATGAAAATCACAATAATTGAAAGGATATTTCTTTTTATCATGAGCAACAAATTATCGAATTAAATGCACAAACCCATGACTAATTTCTCCAATTTCCGTCTTAAATTTATACGTATATACCCCATCAACCAACTCTTTTCCTGATGTATCTTTCCCATCCCAATTGTTTTGATAATTGATTGTTGAGAAAACAACATTTCCCCACCGGTTTAGAATGATTACTTCCGTGTTTTCGGGTACATTTTCAATTTCAAAAAGATCATTTATTCCGTCTGAATTTGGGGTAAACACATTGGGGAATTCAAAGTCTACTGTGTTACTATCCGCTGGATCTTCGTTGGTACAAGGTAAAACAACTATCTGATCACTCCCCAAGCCACATGTACTCGTTACTGTGGCACTGAAAATCCCAGGACTTGTAACGGTGTAAAATTGACTCGTATTGGTAGACGCATCTCCACCCCAGGACCAAGATGTTCCTTCACCAGCATTTAACAGAAGTGTATCTCCTTGACATAGATAAACAGTGTCTGGACCAAATTGAATCTGAGCCTCGTAGCTGTTATAAAAAATCCAAGAAGGGAAATTTGGGAGAGTGTAAAATCCTATCGAAAGAAGGGAATCATTCGGGAAGGATAAAACGCCAGAACTCACCGTTGGGTCTGAAGTATTTGGGCAATTAATCGTTCCCAAAAGCGTTGTAAAACCGAAACTTTGTTCGGTGAAGTAGATTTTTCCATCTGAAGCTAATTGCAAATACAAACCATTGAAGTTTTGCACAATAACCTGAGCGGTTGATTCCACGGTTTGTCCCGTTTGAGAAGGGGCAAATACGTTGTATTGCACCAAATTAGACGCGAACGTATTTGGATCGAAAATGCTTGCATATAAATAAAATCCATTCGGAGAAAACTCAAAATTGTAGTCCGACGCAGCTCCC
>CAMBMC010000083.1 GCA_945868555.1 Chitinophaga pinensis
CACAAATACAACCATTTCCTGAGCTGTTTTCGCTGCCGACTGTCCCAAACACAAGTCTCCGAAGCGATTTTTCTCCTCTTCCGAATGAATCCAATAAAATTCCCAAAGCTGCATGTTACTGCTGTTCGGGGAAAGAATTGCGCGCTCCAAACTGCGTGTCATCACCTCTTCTGGAACAGAAACGTCGGGATTAAACTTACGGTTTGAGCGTCTACGCTCTATGATTTTTTGAAATTCGTTCGAATACATGGTATTTTCTTTTTTGAACTGATGAGGTGTGTTTTATTCTTGATTCAATCGCGCATTCAACTCCATCCAACCACCACCATTGGAGCAGTCGTATCCCTTCGCTTTGAAATAGTCAGTCGCCTGACCACTGCGTCCCCCACTGGCACAACAGAAGATAATCGGCTGTTTTAAGGCATCCAACTCTGACATGCGCTGAAGAATTTCTTGCAAAGGAATATTTATTGAACCTGCCACATGTCCACCCATAAATTCTTCCTGCGTGCGCACATCGACAATCGTTAAGTCACTTTTTTCCATAGCTTGAACTGTTAGATAATTTGAGTACAAAAATACAAAAGCTTGCGCTGTGAAGTTGATGATATTCGTTTGAAAAATCAATGAGATTTAGGCGAAAGCAGTCCAAAGTGGATCTGAAGGTGTTGGCGCCACAATATGAATCGTTTCTTTCGTCGTCG
Organism: Chitinophaga pinensis; assembly: GCA_945868555.1. Lineage (GTDB taxonomy): Bacteria > Bacteroidota > Bacteroidia > Flavobacteriales_D > Crocinitomicaceae > M0103. Next base: position 705 of record CAMBMC010000083.1, read on the forward strand.
GATGGGTAAATGTAAGTTCACGCGCATGTAAACAAATCGACCCATCTAGGTTCGGTCTGCGCGCACCGTATTTCACATCCCCTTTAATGATGCAACCAATTTGACCAAGTTGACAGCGAATTTGATGGTGTCTTCCTGTTTCCAACACGATTTCCAAGAGGTGATAGCGCTCAGACGATTTCACCCAAGTGTAATGCAAAATCGCCTTTTTAGACCCAGGAACTTCCACCGCAGTTGCGTAGGATTTGTTCTGTTTTTCATTCTTTTTCAGAAAGTGAGTCAAATCACCACGATCCGTTGCAGGTTTTTGCTCTACCAATGCCCAGTAAATTTTATCAGTTTCTTTTTCTCTAAACTGCGCATTCAAGCGTTCGAGAGCTTTACTTGTTTTTGCAAAAACAACAGCACCACTCGTTGGACGATCGAGGCGATGCACAACACCACAGAATACATTGCCCGGTTTGTCGTATTTTTTCTTGAGATAGGCTTTAATTTTATCGGGAAGCGTTTCATCCCCCGTTTTATCCCCTTGAACAATATCAGATGCACGCTTATTTATGACAATGACATGGTTGTCTTCGTACAGCACATCGAGTTCTTCAGCCATCGCAATCAATACTGTTCTTTTTCATTCGGAAAATCTCCCGAACGCACATCTTTGATGTACTCCTGAAAGGCACCCATCATTTGCTCATACAAATTGCTGTATTTTCGCAAAAAACGAGGGCTGAACTCATTGTTAATCCCGAGCATATCATGTACCACGAGCACTTGTCCATCAATGCCGTTTCCAGCACCGATACCAATGATTGGAATGTTCACTGCTTTTGCTACCTCAGCAGCAAGTTTGGCGGGAATTTTTTCTAAAACGATCGCAAAGCAACCTGCTTCTTCCAAGGCCTTGGCGTCCTCCATTAATCGGTGCGCCTCTTCCTCTTCCTTCGCACGAACAACGTATGTTCCAAACTTGTATATTGATTGTGGTGTAAGTCCTAGGTGACCCATGACAGGAATTCCTGCAGTCAAAATTCGCTTGACGGACTCAATAATCTCAATCCCACCTTCCATTTTCACGGCATGACCTCCCGATTCTTTCATGATGCGAATGGCAGAGGAAAGTGCTTCTTTTGAATTCCCTTGATAAGAACCAAAAGGCATGTCAACAACCACCAAAGCACGATTTACAGCACGTACAACCGAAGAAGCATGATAAATCATTTGATCTAGCGTAATCGGAAGGGTTGTTTCATGTCCTGCCATGACATTTGAAGCCGAGTCACCCACAAGGATCACATCAATGCCCGCCTCGTCAATGATCCGGGCCATTGAAAAATCGTATCCCGTAAGCATACTGATTTTTCGCCCACTGTTTTTCATTTCCAACAAGGTGTGGGTAGTCACCTTTTTAACCTGCTTATGTACTGACATGACAACGATTTGAGGGTCTAAAGTTAGAAAAACTTAGATAGGAAGAACAGAACCGAATAAGGTTAGTTGGAAAGAAAGAAGTATTTTTATGGAAAATTTTCAAGGGAACACTATTTATTTGAAATAATATCCTTAATATTGCACCCCCTTTTAGAGGAAAAGAACAAGAAATTAGAAGCCATGAATGTAATTAAAGACATCCAGAACGAACTCATCGAAATGAAGGAATTTCCTAAGTTCGGTGCAGGAGATACAGTAATCGTATCTTATAAAATTAAGGAAGGTAGTAAGGAGCGTATCCAGCAATACCAAGGAGTTGTGCTTCAACGCCGTGGATTTGGTGCTACGGAAACATTTACTGTACGTAAGATGTCAGGAAACATTGGTGTAGAGCGTATCTTTCCAATTTCATCACCCTTCGTTGATTCTATCGTGGTTACGAAACGTGGATCTGTGCGTCGTGCACGTATCTTCTACTTCCGTGAGCGTACTGGTAAGTCTGCACGTATCAAAGAAAAAAGAAGTTTCGCTCACTAAGAGCCTAATATATTTTAAGGAAGGCTTTCTCATTGAGGAAGCCTTTTTTGTTTTTGGGAATGGCTAAAAAAAAGTATATCGTAAAATCGAAGAAAAAATCTTCCAACAAGACACCTATTTTTCTCTTGTTGATTGCTGGTGCTTTTTTGTTGGCGTTCTTTGTCTACATTCAATATTCTAAAGTAGATAACCCTCATGCGCCACTTATTGCTGAAGACACACCAATCGACATTGATATTCCCGATGGATACAGCTCTTTTGGAATAGATGTCTCTCACCACCAAGGCGTGATTCCATGGAACGACTTACTGCGAAACAAAGCCCTTGATTCCATCATTCAATTTGTGTATTGCAAAGTCACAGAGGGGGTTGGGCATGTAGACCAACAGTGGGGCCGCAACCATTCAACACTTAAACGGCTGAACAAACCGCACGGAGGCTATCATTTTTTCTCCATTAAATCAGACCCCTTGCTTCAAGCAGAACATTTTTTAAATCAATGCGAGATCAATGAAACCAGTCTGCCTCCAATGTTGGATGTGGAAACCGAAGGGCTGTCCAACATACAACTCATCAAGCGCATGAAGATTTGGCTGAACGAAGTGGAGAAGATCAGTGGTATTCGTCCAATCATCTACACCTCATCGCATTTTTTCAACACAAAATTCAAAGATCATTTCCCCAATTATCAATTTTGGATCGCCGCCTACAGCCGAGAACCGGATTGCATGAATGACAGCAGAGTCATACATTGGCAATACACCGAATCAGGAAAAGTGCCAGGTTTTGAAACCAACGTTGATTTGAACGTATCGAAATTGACCTTCGTACCTTGAAATGATACGCGAAGCAACGCAAAGACGACTTTTCGCGTTTATAGGTCAAGATATCGGTTATCAAAAGATCTATGACCAGTTCGGCCGATTGTTCAGTGAAGGACCTGTTCAACGCCTGATAGACCTAAACCCAGAACCTCGAAATATCTCTGTGGGTAAATGGACGTTTTACTACTATAAATCAAACGGGAAAGCGAAGAAAGAAATCGTGAAATACGCTAAACTTAAAGTTTCTCGATCACAAAATCCGTCCGACGGTTCATTGCCCGATGCTCTTCAGAGTCATTTTCCACCTTCGGCACCGTTTCACCAAATCCTTTTGCTGTAAGTCGGCTGGCATCGACTCCCTGAGAAATCAGGTATGCACGCACATCTTTTGAGCGATTTTCAGACAACGCCATGTTTTTCGCATCGTCACCCACATCATCCGTGTGCCCTTGAATGTTCACTTTTATTGTTGGATTTTCCTTTAGAAAACGTGCGAAACCTTTTAGAATAAACTTCGATCGGTCCGACAATGCTGCCGAATTCGTCGCATACAAGATATCATTGATGGTATAGGCCTCACCCATCTTCAATTCCTTCACGGTAAGGTCATTGTTGCGAATGGTCACCGCATTGTTTTCAAATGTTTCTTTCGTAATGAGTTTAGAATCAAACGCGGAACCTTCCTTTTTCACCGTCACCATCACATCTTGCTTGGTATCTGTTTTCACGATAGCAGCATACTTCCCATCGTCTCCATTTACTTTAATTGTTGTTACCTCATCAGAATCGGCGTATGTAATTTCAATGGTCGCGTCTTTTACAGGAGCACCCGCATCATCTTTCAGCTCTCCTTTCAAGATTGCCACCGATTTTGGTCGTGCTTCTTCATACAACTCGAAGGAATAGATATTCCAGTTCCCACCAACGCGGGACGAATAATAGGCCAAATGTCCATCCGTCGATACAAACAAGCCCAATTCATCCTCTTTTGAATTGATGGGGTATCCAATATTCTTTGGCTCTGTCCACTTCCCATTCTCTTCGCGGATATAGAAAATATCGAGTCCCCCAACTCCTTTGCGAGTATCTGAGCAGGTGGATACAAAGTAGAGTGTTTCACTGTCTTGGTGCAAGAATGGGCTTTTGTCCTTTCCAGCAGTGTTGATTTCATCAAATGGACGTGCTTCACTCCACGTACCGTCCTCTTTTCGTTTTGCAATGTAAATGTCATTGTCCCGCGACGTTGGACGTGCAACGGTATAATACAAGGTGTTTCCATCTGCAGAAAGTGAAGGTTGAGCTTCCCAACCATTCTTTGTATTGATTTGAGGTCCCATATTCTTTAATGGTGACCAGATGAAATCGTTTCCACCTGCACCAGAACGTTCGAATGTAGTGATGTATAAGTCACAATTCAGGTAATCTTGATCACCGACCAATTCCTTTTTACATGCACAAATGATCATTTCCTTGTTGTCGACCGAAAGCGTTGCAGCACCATAATTCGAAAATGCCCCATCATTGAAGGGCGCTTTTAAAGGTTTCCCTGCATCAAAAGGTGTGTTGAGATCAGTACGCTGACCAAATGTAAATTCCTCTACCATCTTCGAGACCAAATCGCCATAATTGGCACGATCCAATTTTCTGGTAAAGAAAATCAACTCATTGTCCGGTGAAATCATCGGAAAATACTCATCTTTTGCTGAACTGACATTCTTCACCTCCTGGGGAGCAAAGGGTACTGCGCTGGAGAGCATTTCCTCTACTGCTTGTTGATCTTTCAGTACTTCATTGACATCGGCTAATTTCTTTGTATAATCTTGCGGATAGCGCGTGTTGTCATCATTTTTGTAGTTCTTAAACTGAGTAAACCACTTGACTGCTTCATCCTTGTCCTTTTGAGATAAATTTATTACCCCGAGAAAGTAACTGCAGTTGGCGTGGTAATCGCTGCACATGTCAAGTGCCTTCTTAAACATCTCCTCTGACTTCGCGAGACTTTTATCGCCTATGGCAGGGTTTGGAGATCGATCGTAATAATTCATTGCCGTTTCAAACGCATACATTCCATATTCATAATAAGCAGTGGCGTTATCAGGTGCTGCAGCGATGGCTGCATTGAAATTGTCTACAGCTGTTTTCGCATCACTCGCATTGGCAGCTGTTTCGAGGAGTTTAATGACTTTTTTGGATGGGGGGAGGCAAGATTCATCTTCTTCTTGAGAAAATAGGATGGGTGCAAAGGCCAGGAAAAAGGCAAGAAAAGTAAGTGTTTTCATACACAATTGTGTTGCAGAATTTAAGGCGCGGTGACAATTTCCGTTCCAAAGAGGGTATATCGAAAATCGACACAAAAAGTTACGAAATATTACCCCTTTTTCATTGAAAGTATTCTCTTAATTTTGCACCAAACTTTATCCCATGAAAAGAATCCTCTTATTTGCTATTTACACAAGCATGTTCGTGTTTGTTTCAACGGCACAAAAGAAAAGCTCGAAAAGCTCGACAAGCACGTCAACACCGCTTTTCGATGCCTCCACAGTTGGAGCAATCAGTTTTAGAATGGTTGGGCCTGCCCTAACCTCTGGTCGTGTTATTGACTTTGCTGTGCATCCAACGAATAAAGATAAATGGTATGTTGCTGCAGCCTGCGGCGGAGTTTGGTTAACCACCAATCATGGAACTTCATTCTCTCCCATCTTCGACAATCAAGGATCATTTTCAATTGCCTGTGTTGAATTGGCACCCTCCAATCCAAATACGGTCTGGGTTGGAACTGGAGAAAACAACAACCAACGTTCTGTATCTTACGGGGATGGTGTATACCGCTCTCTCGACGGAGGGAAATCATTCACCAACATGGGATTGAAGACATCGGAACACATTGGAAATATCATTATTCACCCAACAGACGAAAATACTGTGTGGGTTGCTGCATATGGTCCAGTGTGGAGCGCTGGTGGTGAGCGTGGAGTTTACAAAACAACAGATGGCGGTAAAACATGGGAGCGCACCTTGTTTATCTCCGAAAATACTGGAGTATCCGAAATTGCCATTGACCCGACAAATCCGAATATACTTTATGCCGCAGCGCACCAACGGCGTCGTCAAGAATGGACTTACATTGGAGGTGGTCCAGAGTCCACACTTTATAAATCAACGGATGGTGGAAAAACGTGGCGAGAAATTGCTTCAGGTCTGCCGAAAGGCGATATGGGAAGAATTGGCATCGCTGTTTCTCCAGCAGACGAGAATTATGTGTACGCCATCGTTGAAGGTCGTGGAGACAAGGGTGGATTCTTTCGTTCAGCAAATAAAGGCGAAAGCTGGAGCAAGATGTCAGGGTTCAACACCAGCGGAAACTACTACCAAGAAATCATTTGTGATCCGTTGAACAAAAACAAAGTGTTTGCGATGGACACCTACATGCACCACACTGAGGACGGAGGTAAAACATTCAAAATGACAGGTGAACATCAAAAGCATGTTGACAATCACGCCTTATGGATCGACCCGAGCAATACCGAACATTGGATCGCAGGATGTGATGGTGGTGTATATGAAACCTACAATTCAGCCCAACAATGGCGCTATTACGACAATCTACCGATCATTCAATTCTATAAGGTCGCGACGGATAATGCTTACCCCTTCTACAACATCTATGGTGGAACACAAGACAACAACTCGATGGGCGGACCATCAGCAACGAAGAATCTTACAGGAATTTTAAATTTTGATTGGTTCATCACCAATGGAGGTGATGGCTTTGAGTCAGCTTGTGACCCTACAGACCCGAACATTGCCTACGCTCAAGCGCAATACGGATGGCTCGTTCGTCACGACAAAGCATCTGGCGAAAAAAACATGATTCAGCCAATGCCTGGTAAAGGCGAAGCGGCTTATCGTTGGAATTGGGATGCTCCTTTGCTGATCTCACCGCATGACAATAAAACACTCTACTTCGCAGCAAACAAGGTATTTAAAAGCACAAGCCGCGGTGACGATTGGCAAGTCATTTCTCCGGATCTATCCCAACAAATCGACCGCAACAAAATCCCTGTAATGGGTCAAGTTTGGTCTATTGATGCCGTAATGAAGAATGCGTCCACAACCATCTATGGCAACATCGTCGCCTTGGATGAATCACCGAAGAAAAAAGGACTCTTGTATTCAGGTACAGATGATGGTCTCATTCAAGTATCTGAGAACGATGGACAAACGTGGTCCAAGTCAGCAACATTTACTGGAATTCCATCGAACACGCGCGTAAATATGCTCACGGCATCACTGCACGATGAAAATACCGTGTTTGCCGTATTCAACAACCACCGTTCGGGAGATTTTAAACCTTATATTTTAAAGAGTACGGATAAAGGAAAAACATGGACATCCATCAGTAGCAACTTGCCAGAACGAGGTTCCGTATTTTGCATCAAGCAAGATTTTGTTGATCCGAACCTGCTTTTTGTCGGGACAGAGTTTGGAGCCTATTTCTCAAATGATGGAGGGCTCAACTGGACAAAACTTGCTGGTTTGCCAACGATTGCAGTCTATGATCTTGACATCCAAAAACGTGAGAATGACTTGGTTGCCGCAACCTTTGGACGTGGATTTTGGGTCTTGGACAATTACTCCCCACTGCGCACATTGAATAAAGAAACATTAGAAAAGAAGGCGCACATTTTCCCGGTGAAAGATGCCTTGCTTTACATTCCAGCTGACCCACTAGGATTGGAAGGGACTGGATTCCAAGGTGCTAACCTTTGGGCCGCGAAAAATCCAGAGTTTGGAGCAACATTTACATTATTCATCAAAGACGAATATCCAACACTGAAAGGAACGCGTCAAGAAAAAGAGAAAGCGCTAGAAGGAGAAAAGAAAGCTGTGTCTTATCCAACAATTGATGAACTTCGCAAGGAGCAACAAGAAGTAGATGCACAGCTTGTCTGGATCATTCGAAATGACCAAGGCGTTGAGGTTCGTCGCATGTTCTCAAGTCCGTCAAAAGGCATTTCACGCATGAACTGGAATCTACGCTACGAATACACGGGCGCTGTAAATCCTTCGGGTGATAAAAATAAGAACAACGGATTCTTGGTTCCAGCAGGAACCTATTCCGTTGAAATCTCCTTGGTGAAAGATGGCCTTGTAACTGCCCTTGCCGAGAAAACAAGCTTTGTTGTTAAAGCACTGAACAATCAAACATTGATTGCCAAGGATCCAGTTGAGTTGAACACATTCCGCACAGAAGTGGCCGACTTGAGCCGCCGATTGAGCGGAACAGCAGCACAGATGGGTGAGTCGAAAGAACTCCTCGATCAAATTGAACACCTGCTCCTCACCTACCCAGGTAGTGACATGAAATTGTTGGCTGAAACACGTGCATTGCGTCTCATCTATGACGAATGTGCGATCCTTCTATGGGGGGATGGACTTAAAACATCGAAAGAGTTTGAAACTTTGCCCGGAATCAACGGAAGATTGGGAATTGTCGAATACTCATTGTATGACAATACCGGTGGAGTGACAAATGCACAACGCAGCAACAAAGCCATCGCAGA